>NZ_JBYNAH010000334.1:0-3484 GCF_059781815.1 Salipiger sp.
GCTCTGCACCGCGCTCGGCCTGCCGCCCGAGCTGCTCGACCGCCCCGCCGGGCGGCTCAGCGTCGGCCAGCAGCAGCGTGTCGCGGTGGCGCGCGCGCTGATCGGGCGGCCGCCACTGATCGTGGCCGACGAGCCGACCTCAGCGCTCGACGCGGCCACGCAGGACAATTTCCTGCGCGTGCTTTTCGAACAAAGCCACGCCGCCGGCTCGGCGCTGATGATGGTCAGCCATGACGAGCGTCTCGCCCCGCGTTTCGACCGGGTGCTGCGGCTCGCGGACATCGCCAAGACGGAAAGGGCCGACGCATGATCCTGCGCCTCGCTCTCGGCTCGCTGCGCGCCCGCGCCCTGACCGTGGGGCTCACGGTGCTGGCCATCGCGCTTTCGGTGGCGCTGTTTCTCGGGGTCGAGAAGGTGCGCACCGGGGCGCGCGCGAGCTTTGCCGACACCATTTCGGGCACCGACCTGATCGTCGGCGCGCGCTCGGGCTCGGTGCAGCTCTTGCTCTACTCGGTGTTCCGCATCGGCAACGCCACCAACAACGTCACCTGGAAGAGCTATCAGGACATCGCCGCGCGCGACGAGGTTGACTGGATCGTGCCGATCTCGCTTGGCGACAGCCACCGGCAGTTCCGCGTCATGGGCACCACGCCCGCCTTCTTCGAGCATTACAAGTATCGCGGCGGCCGCGCGCTCGAGATTCCGCAGGGGCACGGGCTGGAAGACCTCTACGACGCGGTGATCGGCGCCGACGTGGCGGCGACGCTGGGTTACAGCGTCGGCGATCCGATCGTGGTCTCGCACGGGCTGGCCTCCTTCACCGCGCATGACGACCAGCCGTTTCGCGTCGCTGGGATCGTCGCCAAGACCGGCACGCCGGTGGACCGTACGGTGATCGTCAGCCTCGAGGCGATCGAGGCGATCCATGTCGACTGGCAGAGCGGCGCGCAGGCCCCCGGTCAGGCCACGCCGGTCGAGCGCATCCGCGAAATGGACCTGACGCCGAAGGCGATCACCGCCGCGATGGTCGGGGTGACATCGCGTTTGCAGGTGTTCAAGCTGCAGCGCTGGATCAACGAGTATCCGCAGGAGCCGCTGCTCGCGGTGCTGCCGGGCGTGGCACTGCAGGAGCTGTGGCAGATCGTCGGCATCGCCGAGACCGCGCTGGTGGGCGTCTCGGCGATGGTGGTGGTGACCGCGCTTCTGGGCATGACCGCAATGATCTTCTCAAGCCTCAACGAGCGCCGCCGCGAAATGGCGATCTGGCGCGCCATGGGGGCGCGCCCGGTGGTGATCCTTGGGCTCCTGGTGCTCGAGGCGGTGCTGATGGCAGCGCTCGGCGCCGGGCTGGGGATGGCGCTGCTCTACGGCGCGCTGGCGCTCGCGCGGCCCCTGATCGACAGCGCCTTCGGGCTCTGGCTGCCGCTGGACCCGCCCGGCCTGACCGAGCTCTGGGGGCTGCTGGCGGTCGTCGGCGCGGCGGCGCTTGCCAGCCTCCTTCCCGCCCTGAGGGCCTACCGCCTGTCGCTGGCGGATGGCATGATGGTGCGCATATGACCCGTTTTCTGCGTTCCCAGAGTAGAGGCCCCCAAATGCCGATCTCCCTGCCCCGCCGAGGCTTCACGCTTGGCCTCGCCGCCGCCGCGGCCCTGCCCGGCACCGCCCTGCGCGCCGCCGCCACCACGGTACTGGAATGGCGCGACCTGATGCCCGAGGGCGATCAGGCGCTGCCCCCGGCGCTGCAGGGGCTGGTGGAGCACGACAAGTCGGACCTTGCCGCGCAGCAGCCGATGTCGTCCGGCGTGCGCACCGACTGGAACGGCGAGACCGTGCAGATCTCGGGCTTCATCGTGCCGCTCGATTACGAGGGCACCCGGGTCACCGCCTTCATGCTTGTTCCTTACGTCGGCGCCTGCATCCACGTGCCACCGCCGCCCGCCAACCAGCTGATCTTCGTCACCACCGAAACGCCCTACGAGTCCGACGGGCTCTTCGAGGCGGTCACGGTGACCGGCATGTTCGGCACCGCCGCCACCTCGACGCAACTGGCCGAGGTCGGCTACGCGCTCTCGGCCGACCGGATCGAGCCCTACAAGCGCTGAAATCTCGCACGGCGGGTGTCGGCAGCGGCGCGACGCGACGCGCCGCATGGACAGATCGCGGGGCTCGGCGCAGACTAGGCTCAACCGAAGGGAGTTTCGTATGGTCTCGATCCCGTCTGCCCGGCACCGTCCCCGCCTCGCCGGCGCCCTGCTGGCCGCTGCCCTCGCGCTTGTTCCCGCGCCGCAGACGCTCGCCTGCGCGTTCCACACCGATCTGCCCGAGATGAGCGTCGCCGACTGGCTGGTCGATGGCATCGAGGTGGTGCTGGCCCGTCCCGACCCCGAGAACCCGTACGCGTTCCGCATCACCGAGGTGATCCACAGCGCCGGAACCCCGCCCGAGGTGAATCTCCTCGTGAACAGCGAGCTGCGGCGCAAGCTGCTGGCGCATCCCGAGGACGAGGTGCTGCTCGCCAATGACGGCTACGGCTGGACCATCCTGAGCTATGTCGATCCGGTGTTCCGCCCGATCATGCGCAAGGTGCTGGCCCGCGCGCCCGGCTGGAACGGCGTGTATGGCGCGGAGCGGCTGGAGATCTTCGCCGCCCTGCAGGACAGCGCCGATGTCGATCTGCGCCAGCTCGCGCTGACCGAGATCGACAAGGCGCCCTATGCGCTGCTGCGCGAGATGGAGCTGCGCCTGACGGCCGAAGAGCTGCTGCGCGGGCTGTGGCTGCCGCAGGCCTATGGTTACCAGCCGATTCGCGTTCTGCTGCTGGGGCTAACCGGCAGCGAGGCCGCGCGCGACGAGGTGCGGGGCTTTCTGCTCCGTGTCGCGGACTGGGAGTGGGCAAACAATCTCGGCGCCTACGCCACCGCAGCGATCGAGCTGGACGGGATCGACGGCGTGCGGCTGCTCGAGAGCGGTTTCCTCGCCAATCCGGCCCAACCGCTTGCCAATCTCGAGCAGGTGATCGAGGCGATGGCGATCCAGCACGGCGTCGCGCCGCCCGAGGTCCGGGCCGAGATTGCCGCGACGCTGCAGCGCTTCGTCCACGCGCGGCCCCAGGGTGCGGCGCCGATCGCCCGGCAATTTCTAACCCGCGAGGACTGGTCTCAGGGATCGCTGCTGGCCGGACTGATGGAGGCCAAGGCCCTTCCCTCGGCGCAGGATCTTCTGACGGTGGCGGTCTATGTGGCGCAGGCCCGCGGTGCGGGCGCCATCAAAGCGCGTAATGAGGGCTCCGACGGCTGAGCCCATGCCGGCCCGGCCGACCAGCCGGAACAGGTCTCCGCTCGGCCCCGCGTCGAGGAATCCCGCTCAGCGTCTCGACAGCTTCAGCGATCTGACGATCACGTCAGGAAATGGCCGCAAGTCATTGATTTTATGGTGGGTGATGAGAGACTCGAACTCCCGACATCTTCGGTGTAAACGAAGCGCT
>NZ_JBYNAH010000335.1:0-3470 GCF_059781815.1 Salipiger sp.
CGCCATCCACTTGTTGTGGTTAATTCTGCAACTGTTAGCCCGGCAGTGCGGACTCACTGTTGTGCAGCCGCGCTGCCGGCGCCCTCGGGATACTGAACCGTGACGCTGATACGACGGTTTTCAGGGGCATCCGGCGCCGCGGCATTCAGCGGCTCGGTATCCGCCAGACCCGAGATGCGCGTGATGCGTTCCGGGCTGACTCCATTGGCCATAAGCACCCTGCGCGTGGCGTTGGCACGGTCGGCAGAGAGCTCCCAGTTCGAGTAGGTCGCCGCCCGCGTGTAGGGCACCGAATCGGTGTGTCCGGAGATTGTCAGCTCGTTCGGCAACTCGACAACGGCGTCCGCGATGATCCGCAGCAGGTCGCGGGTGCGATCCTCGATCCGTGCGCTGCCGGTGGCGAACATCGATTCTCCGCTCTTGTCGACGATCTGGATCACGAGCCCGTTCTCGGTCCGGTCGAAGCGCAGATTGTCGGAGTAGCTTTCAAGCTCGGGGCTGCTGACCACCTGCTGCATGATCTGCTGTTCGAGCCGGTCCTGCGCCTCGTCCCACTCCTTCTGTGCCCGTTCGGCAGCGGCGGCGGCGCGGGCGGTCTCCATCGGATCGCTGCCCTCGTTGATCGTCGCGCTTTCCTGCCGACCCTCGGGGCGGGTGTCGTACTCGACCTGGATGTTGGGATTGGTGTCGCGCAGTCGGCTGTCGAACACCGCAAGCGGGTTCTCCTGCCCGAAGCTCGGCAGCTGCACCGGAGTGGCGGGGCCGTCGGTGCCGCTCATCACACCATCGGTGGCCAACACCGTGCCGTCGAGCAAACCGTCTCCGCGCCCGCCGCTCTGCGACAGGCTGGGGGTGAAATAATCCGCGAGGCCGCGCAGCTTTTCTTCGTCCGAAGCGGCAAGAATCCACAGCAGCAGGAAGAACGCCATCATCGCCGTCATGAAGTCGGCATAGGCAACCTTCCATGCACCGCCGTGGTGGCCGTGACCGTCATCCTCTTCGATCCGCTTGATGACGATCGGTTGCTCGTTGTTTCCCGCCATGGGCTAGCCTCAGTCCTGGCCGATCGGCAGCGTCCGGTCGTATTTGCCCAGACCCGCCTCCTTTGCGTGCGCAGCCTTCTTGCGCGAGTAACTCGGAGCCACCAGCGGGAAGTCCTCGGCCAGTCCGAAGGCGGTGCGATACTCGGCCTCCGTCATGCCATGCTCGGCCCCGAGGTGGCGCTTGAGCATCTTGAAGCCCCGCCCGCAGCACAGGCAGAACACCTTGTCCTCTGTCACCGCCTGATCGAGCGGCAGCGCCGGGCGCATCCTGGCCTCGGCGGGAGCCGGCACCGGGGTCTCCTCGGTCGGTACGTGGTCGAGCTCTCCGGAGAGGCGCCGGTAAAGCGCCACGATCTCGTCGGGGCTGACATCGGGGCGCGAGGCGTAGGCCGCCACGATGCGGCTGACCGTCTCCTGCTTCAGATCCTCTGCACTCATGCTGCTGTCCCTGCCTTTATTCTTGTCCTTGTTGGGCCGTGGATGGGTCCCGCCACCGCTGGCCGCAAGTTCGTTCGAGGGTACTTTTGAGTATACTTACCTGTCCCTCGTGTTTTTCCAAGCCTATCCTTGAAGGTTCATGGATTTGGCGGCATCCCGCCGGGCCGCATAGGCGCTCGAAACCATGGGGTAATCATCGGGAAGCCCCCATTTCTTGCGGTATTCTTCGGGAGTCATTCCCAGCGTCTCCCTCAGATGACGCCGCAACAACGGGCGGCGCTGCCCGGTCTCGAGGCACAGCAACGTTCCGTCCCGGTCGCCATCGCGCCGTATCGAAACGGATTTCCCGTGGCGGCTGCCGACGAGTCGTTGCAGAATTCGGCGCAGGTTGATCCTCATCCCCGGCTCTCTTCTTGTTGTTACTTGTTAATCGCGATGTCGTGTCAATCTTGTCATCAGTTAAGAAATACGCAGGTAAGGTTAATCCTCGATGAAAAGTTCTGAATTTGTTTGCGAATCCTTGCCTTCCCTTGCGACCAACTCAACCCTAACACGAACATGATAAAGAGAGCATCCTTCTCGGTAGTCGTTGAGCGGGATACCGCCCGCCGAAACGACTGGGCAGAGCTTCTGCGCGGCGCCGGATTGCGCCGCGTTCTGCGCCGCGCCCGCCCCGCCGAGATGTCCGACCTGATCTTTCCCGAGGCGCCGCTCACCGCGATGATCGTCGGGCTCACCGCCCACGGGCCGCGCGACGATGCCATGCTGTCGCTGATCGCCAGCGTGCGGCGGCAGGTGCCCGGTGCCGTCATCCTGGCGGTCGATCACGGCAACCGTCCGCGCGGCGCCGCCGATGCCTTCGCCGCCGGCGCCGACGATGCGCTCCGGGCCGATCACGATGCCTCAGAACTGCGCGCCCGTCTCGCGGCCCGGCTGCAGAATGCCGCCAAGGGCGGGCAGCGCGCCGCCTGGCTGGCGCGGCTCGGGTTCACGCCGCTCGAAGAGCGGATCTTTACGGTTCTGAATGCCCGGAGGAACGAGATCGTCAGCCGCTCGGCCCTGGCCGAGGCGCTCGGGGAAGAGGAATGGAGCTATGGCGACCGTCGCATCGACGTGCATATCGCGCGCATCCGCCAGAAACTCGACGCCCAGTTCGACGGAGCCGTGACGCTGCGCACGGTGCGGGCCCAAGGCTATGTCATGGAAGGTGAGCCGCGGCTCTGAGCGCGTGGCTCAGTCCGCGCCGTCGTCCGCCGCGATGAGATGCTGCGGCACCTCGTGCGGCTCCGGCGTTTCGACCGCGTTGATCATCGTCCCGGCGGTCAGACCGACCCCGGTCAGGAAAACGACCGCCACGCGCATCGGCGTCAGGAAGCGGCGGCGCTTGCGCACCGGCGCCTTCAACTCGGCCTCCGCCGCGGGTTCCGGCGCCGGCTCGGGGATCACCGCGCCCGGCGCGACGAAAACGCCCTGCGCCGTGATGGTGACTTCGGCGACCCGCGCCGCGCCCGAGAACCGCGCCCGCAGACCGGCCGGAAAGCGCTCTTCGGGAATGTCGATCACCAGCGGCTCGCCCGGCTGCCAGCCCTCGACCGCCTTGCGCGGCAGCACGAAACGCGAGAGATCGTCGCGAAAGCCGACCTCCTGCACCAGCCGGGTGCAGGTCTTGATATCGACAAGCTCGGGCGCCAGCGCCAGACGGACGCCACGGCGGCCGATGCGCAGCTCGCCCTCGGCGAAGAAGCACTCGACCTCCGAGATTGCCTCGGCGGGCACATAGCCCTGCGGGATCTCGGGCGCCTTGGGCCGGGCTTTCGGCTTCTCGCGCACTTCGGAGAGATGCAGACGCGGGCGCCAGAAGAACGGCTCGGAGTTGCGCCCCGGCGCCTTTTGCAGCGCGGCACGGGCCGCGTTCTTCTCGCGGCGCTCGCGCGCCTTGCGGTCTTTTTCGAAGTGGTAGTTGATCAGATAGTCGGCGGCCATCTCGGC
>NZ_JBYNAH010000336.1:0-3467 GCF_059781815.1 Salipiger sp.
CTGAAGATCCAATCAGCGCGCGAGCCACGCCAAGGCAACGGTCACCCATCTGAAGAGCCTCGAACGGCGTGGCTCAGAACTTCACCCCTCGCCGTACCCCGCCCAGCGAAACGCCCTGTCCCCGGTACGCAAAGGCGAGAACGGGTTGTGCGCGATCTCCCAGACATGGCCCTCGGGATCGGCGAAATAGCCATGATAGCCGCCCCAGAACACCTCCTGCCCCGGCTTCAGGATCTTCGCCCCCGCCGCCTCGGCGCGGGCCAACAGAGCGTCGACCTCCTCGCGGCTGTCTAGGTTATGCGCCAGCGTCAGCGCCCCGTGGCCCAGCGCCTCCACCGGTACACCGATATCCTTGGCGAGATCCTCGAGCCCGAACAGCCCCAGCGTCTGCCCCAGCAGGTCATAGGCGATGACCCCTTCGGGCCCGTTGGCGCGCTGCCATCCAAGCGCATCGTAGAACGCCGCTTCGCGCGCCATGTCGCGCACCCCCAGCGTGATGAGACTGATCCGTTGCTGCATAAGCCCTACTCCTCGAATTCCCGGTCGCGGCTGAACCGTTCCATCGGCACCCAGCCCTCGAGCAGCCGCCAGTCCGGCAGCGCCACCCGCAAGACATTGCCGCCGCCCGCCGGCTGATCGTGACTGCGCGCGATGGGCTCTTTCAGCAGATGCGCCCGCAAGAGGGCCCCCACCCCGCCATGACCGATCACCGCGATATTGCCCGGCCGGTCATCCTGCGCCACCAACCGCCGCAGCGCCTTCAGCACCCGCGCCTGCGCGTCTACCGCGCGTTCCCAGCCCTCGACGCTCTCCTCGGGGCGGGCAAAGAACGCATCTGCCATGCGCTCGAACGCCTCCGCCGGCAGGTAGCCGGTGGCCGAGCGGTCGTTCTCGTGCAGCGCATCGATCACCTGCACGTCAAGCTCGAGCAGCCCGGCCATGAGTTCTGCCCCCTCGCGCGCCTTGCGCTCGTTGCTGCAATAGATCGAGGTCACCCCGGCGCAGCGCTCGGCGAAATTCGCGTGCCGCGCCCGGCCCTTGCGCGACAGGTGCCAGTCCGGCACCGGCACTTTGGGGTCGATCTCGACCTCGGCATGCGAGACATAGTAGAGCTGCCTCACCCGCCGACCTCCACGATCGCCGCCTCGATCATGGCGAGGTTCTCCGGCTCGGAGAAGCGATGATCGGCGCCCTTCACGAAGCTCAGCCGCACGTCGCCCCCGTCGATATGGTCGAGCAGCCGCAGCGCGGTCTCGCGCGTCACCGCCTCGTCCTCGGTGCCCTGCATCAGCCGCACCGGCACCGCCATCGGCAGGGCCTCGCGCAGCACGAGGTTCTCCCGCCCGTCCTCGATCAGTCGCTTCGTCACCGCGTAGGGATCGCCGTAGGCCGAGGGCAGATAGGTCACCCCTTCGGTCATCACCTTGGTCCGCTCTTCCTCGGAGAAGCCCGCCCAGAACCCATCCTCGGTGAAATCCGGCGCCGCGGCGATGCCGACAAAACCCTTGAGCCGCGAGGACAGCCGCTTGGCGAGCAGGCAACCGATCCAGCCGCCCATCGACGAGCCCACCAGCACCAGCGGCCCCTCGGTCACCGCCTCGATCACCGCCTGCGCGTCCTGCGCCCAGTCGCCGATGCAGCCCTCCTCGAAGACCCCGCCAGACTGCCCGTGTCCGGAATAGTCAAGCCGCAGGAAGGCGCGGCCGCGGGCCTCGGCCCAGGCCTCGAGATGCACCGCCTTGGTGCCTTCCATGTCCGACTTGTAGCCCGACAGGAAGACCACGGTCGGCCCCTCTCCGGGCGTGTGGGCATAGGCCAGCCGGGCGTTCGGCCCGTCGAGATAGGCGGTCTCAGCCATGTTCGTCACCTCCATGCGTGATTGCGCCGACTGTGACCTCGCCGCGCGCCGCGATGCAACCGGGTTTCGCGCCGCATCGCGCCGGTCTCAGGGCGATACGAATTTTCCGTTTGCCGCCAGAGCCTTGCCGATATCGGTGCGCCACGGTCGACCATCGCATACGGCAAGGCCTTGATTTCAATGCATATCTGCCATTCCGGATTGAGCATTTCCAGCGCCGCCCGCAGATGAAATGCTGCACTGCAGAATTCATGCCGCCCTCCCCGCGGCACCTCCCCTATCCGAAGGATCGCAGATGAAAGCCCTTACCCTCGCGGCACTGATCGCCGCCGCCCCCGCAGCCACGCTTGCCGACACCCTGACCCTTGCCACCCCGCTCGCGGGCGGCACCGTGCACGCCGCCGGCACCGATCTCTCGGCCTACTGGGTCGAGGATGGCGATGCGGCCGAACTCGTCGCCTACTACACCAACGGCACCGCCGCCCCGCAGCCGCTGCGCATGCGCCTGACCAACGGCGACCGCGTGGTCTTCGGCCTGCCCGGCCAGAGAGGCGCCACCTGGAGCTTCGCCCGCGAGGCCGGCGCCGTCACCATCACCGGCGAGGCGCTGCACAGCCAGCTGGCGATGAACTGAGCCAGCCTGGGCGCTAAAAAAACGAAGGCCCGGGAGGCGGAACCTCCCGGGCCTTTCTCATGTCAGGCCGTCGCGGCTCAGAGCTGCGCCATGACCTCGTCGGAGGCCTCGAAATTGGTGGTGACGCGCTGCACGTCGTCGTCATCCTCGAGCGCGTCCACCAGCTTCATCAGCGACTGCATCGAGTCGAGATCGAGCTCGGTGGTGGTCGTGGGCTTCCAGATCAGCTTGGTGCTCTCCGACTCGCCCAGCTCGGCCTCGAGCCCGGTGGCGACCTCGTTGAGATCGGTGTCGGCGCAGTAGATCACGTGCCCCTCCTCCGAGCTCTCGACATCTTCGGCGCCGGCCTCGATCGCCGCCATCATCACCGTGTCGGCATCGCCGGCATCGGCGGGGTAGACGATCTCGCCCTTGCGCTCGAACATGAAGGCCACCGAGCCGGTCTCGCCGAGGTTGCCGCCGTTCTTGGTGAAGGTCGAGCGCACGTTCGAGGCGGTCCGGTTGCGGTTGTCGGTCATCGCCTCGACGATCACCGCGACGCCATTCGGGCCGTAGCCCTCGTAGCGGATTTCCTCGTAATCATCGCCCTCGCCGCCGGATGCCTTCTTGATGGCGCGCTCGATGTTGTCCTTGGGCATGGACTGCGACTTGGCTTCCTTGATCGCGAGCCGCAGACGCGGGTTCTTGTCGGGATCGGGGTCGCCCATCTTGGCGGCGACGGTGATCTCCTTGGAGAATTTCGAAAACAGCTTAGCGCGCACCGCGTCCTGACGGCCCTTGCGGTGCTGGATGTTTGCCCATTTGGAATGGCCGGCCATGGATGCCCCTTGCCTTGTAAACGTGGTGTTGAAACTTCGCCCAGCGCTATAGCCCAGCAGCCCCCGCCCCCGCAAGCCCAGCCACGGCGCCTGCGTCGCGGGCGGACGCCTCCGGCGGGAGTATTTTTGACGAAGAGAAGACAGGAGCGCCGCGCCC
>NZ_JBYNAH010000041.1:0-27151 GCF_059781815.1 Salipiger sp.
ACCGCATCATCGTCGGCGAGACCCGCGGCGAGGAAGTGATCGACATGCTGCAGGCGATGAACACCGGCCATGACGGCTCGATGACCACGATCCACGCCAACAACCCGCGCGACGGCATCTCGCGTCTCGAGAACATGATCGCGATGGCGGGCGTGGAAATGCCGCTCAAGGCGATGCGCAGCCAGATCTCCTCGGCGGTCAACCTCATCGTGCAGGCCTCGCGCCTGCAGGACGGCTCGCGCCGGATGACCTCGATCACCGAGATCACCGGCATGGAGGGCGACGTGATCTCGATGCAGGAGATCTTCCGATACCAGCGCGTCGGCCTCACCCCCGACAACAAGATCATCGGCCACTTCACCGCAACGGGCGTGCGCAGCCACTTCTCCGAGCGCTTCAAGATGTGGGGCTACGATGTCCCGCCGTCGATCTACGAACCTTTCCGTCCGGAGTAACCAGTCATGTTTTCCGCAGAACTGATCATCTACGGCCTGATCTTCGTCGGCGTTCTGGTGCTGGTCGAAGGGGTCTATCTCGTGGCCTTCGGCAAGTCGATCAGCCTCAACAGCAAGGTCAACCGCCGGCTCGAGATGCTCGACAAGAACTCGAACCGCGAGGAAGTGCTCGCCAAGCTCCGCAAGGAGATGGACCAGCACATGGAGAGCCGCGGCCTGCCGCTCTACTCCCTGCTCGCGGACCGCGCGCAGAAGGCGGCGCTGGCCTTCACCCCGAACCAGCTCATTCTGATGATGGCGGGCGTCAGCGGCTTCGCCTTCTTCGGTCTCACCGCCGGCACAGAAGCCGGGCTCGGGGTGCGCGTTCTGATCGCCATCGGTATGGGCGTTGGTGGCGTGTTCATGTGGGTCAACGGCAAGGCCAAGAAGCGCCTCGCGCTGATCGAGGAACAGCTGCCCGACGCGGTGGAGCTGATGGTGCGCTCGCTGCGCGTCGGCCACCCGTTCAGCTCGGCCATCGCTGTGGTCTCGAAAGAGATCAAGGACCCGCTGGCCACCGAGTTCGGCGTGATCTCGGACGAATCCACCTATGGCCGCGACATCGGCGAAAGCCTCAAGCACATGGCCGAGCGGCTCGACATGCAGGATCTGCGCTTCCTCGCGGTGGCGGTGTCGATCCAGCAGCAATCGGGCGGCAACCTGGCCGAGATCCTCGAGGGCCTCGCCAAGGTGATCCGCGCCCGCTTCCGGCTGTTCCGCCGGGTCAAGGCGATCACCGCCGAGGCGCAATGGTCGGGCAAGTTCCTGTCGGGCTTCCCGGTCGGCGTGCTGCTGGTGATCCAGCTCACCGACCCGCATTACTACGACGAGGTTCTGGACCACCCGTGGTTCATTCCCGCCTGCTTCATCGTCGCGGTGTTCCTGACGCTGAACCTGATCGTCATGCGCATGCTTGTGAACATCAAGGTCTGAGAGGGGCTCTCCCATGATCGAAACGCTCAATTTCATGATCACCGACATGCTCGGCCCGGCGGGCCCGCTGATGGTGGTTGCCGGCCTTGCCTTCCTGCTCATCGTCGCGGCCATCCCGCTCATGCTGGCACGCAAGCCCGACCCGATGGAGAAGCTCGCCAAGTCGGGCCGCGACCGGGTCGATGCCGAGACCAAGGCGATCCTGCGCGACAAGCGCAAGAACGCCAAGCTGAACAAATACGCCCAGTATCTCGAGCCCAAGAGCGCCGAGGAACTTGGCGAGGTGCGCATGAAGCTGCTGCAGGCGGGCTATCGCACCCGCGACGCGGTGCGGCTCTACTACCTCGCGCAGATGGTGCTTGGCCTCGGCCTGCTGGTCGCCGGCCTGGTCTATTATCTGATGTTCATCGACGGCCCCGAAAGCACGATGCAGCAGAAGCTGATGTACATCATCCTGCCCGGCGCGCTCGGCTATCTCGCCCCGAAATACTGGATCACCAAGCGCGTCGAGGAGCGCAAGAAGCAGATCGAGGAAGGCTTTCCCGATGCGCTCGACATGATGCTGGTCTGCGTCGAGGCCGGCCAGTCGCTCGACCAGTCCATCGTGCGCGTCTCCAAGGAGATCCGCGCCTCCTACGCGGCGCTGGCCGACGAGTTCGAGATCATCAGCCACGAGATGAAGGCCGGCAAGGACAAGACGGCGGTGCTCAACGACATGGGCGAGCGCTGCGGCGTGGCCGATGTGTCGTCCTTCGTCACCGTGCTCAACCAGGCCTCGACCTTCGGCACCTCGATCGCCGACGCGCTGCGCATCTATGCCAGCGAGATGCGTGACAAAAGAGTCATGCGCGCCGAGGAAAAGGCAAACAAGCTGCCGACAAAGATGACGCTGACGACTATGATGCTCACCGTGCCGCCGCTGCTGATCATTCTGGTCGGACCGTCGGTCGTGAACATCACCAAGCTCGGGAGCCTCGGCTTCTAGGGCCGCCCAACGGGGTCGCCATGCGCCAAGGCCTGATTGCCTGCCTGACATTTCTGATGCTGGCCGCCTGTTCCTCGGGCGGCCGCGTCGTTTCCGAGGATCAGGTCTATGCCCCCACCCTCGACCCGCGCGGCGACGCGGTGGACGGGCTGATTGTCGGCCACCGGCTGATGGAGGCGGGGCAGTACGAGCTTGCGCTCGAGGCCTTCACCCGCGCCGCCGGCAGCCACGGCCTCACCGGCGAGGTGCTCACCTCGCTCGGCACCGCCAATCTCGGGCTCGGCCGCCTCAACCAGTCGGAAACCCTGCTGCGCCGCGCCGTCGAGGTCGAGCCGGACTGGGCCGAGGCGTGGAACAATCTCGGCGTGGTGCTGATGGAGCGCGGCCAGACCTCGGAGGCCTCCGAGGTGTTCCGCCGCGCCTATGCGCTCGACAATGGCGAAAGTGACGCAATTCGCGACAATCTGCGGTTGGCGCTCGCAAAAATGGAAACTTCGAGCTATGGTGAGCCCAGGCAAGAAGACTACAAGTTGGTCCGCCGGGGCAGCGGCAGCTACCTCATCCGGTCGATCGACTGACGAGGCAAGAGCAGTAAAAGGACGCAACAATGCGCCACCCCATCCTTGCGACCCTCTGCGCTGCAGGGGTGTTCGGACTATCCGCATGTGACAAGACCATCGACAAGGACGCCGTCGACCGCGAGTTCACCGGTGTGAACGCCATCGACGGGACCGGCCTCAACGATGTCATGCTCAAGGCCGCCGACCCGGCCGAGGCGGTGGTCTACTTCCAGCGCGCCGACGGCATGGACCCGGGCCGCATCGACCTGATGCGCGGCCTCGCCGCCTCGCTGGTGCGCGCCAAGCGCAACCAGGAAGCCACCATCGCCTGGGCCAAGGTCGTTGATCACGCCGACAGCACCAACGATGACCGCGTGGCGCTGGCCGATGCGCTGATCCGCAACAACGACTGGGAGCGCGCCGAGCAGACGCTGAATTCGATCCCGCCGACCCACGAGACCTACAAGCGCTACCGGCTCGAGGCGATGATCGCCGACGCCAACCAGAACTGGGACAAGGCCGACAGCTTCTACGAGACCGCGGTGGGCCTGACCACCAAGCCGGCCTCGGTGCTCAACAACTGGGGCTATTCCAAGCTCAGCCGCGGCGACTATTCCGGCGCCGAAAAGCTGTTCTACGAGACCCTGCGCCACGACCCGGCGATGTTCACCGCCAAGAACAACCTCGTTCTGGCCCGCGGCGCGCAGGGCAACTACTCCCTGCCGGTGCTGCAGATGACCCAGGTCGAGCGCGCCGAGCTTCTGCACACCATGGGCCTCTCGGCGATCAAGCGCGGCGACGTGCGCATCGGCAAGGGCCTTCTGGAGGATGCGATCGAGACCCATCCGCAGCATTTCGACGCGGCCGCCACGGCGTTGGCCGCGCTGGAACCGACGGTCACGAACTGAGCCGATGCTGTCGATTTCCGCCGCCGCCGCGACCTGGTTCGCGCCGTTCGTGCTGCCGATCTGCCTCTATGTCTGCTTCACCGACATGCGCGAGATGCGGATCACCAACCAGGCCAACCTGGCGCTGCTGCTGGTCTTCGCGGTGGTGGGGTTCTTCGTCCTGCCCTTCGACGCCTATCTCTGGCGCTACGCCCATTTCGGCATCGCCCTGGTGGCGGGCATCGCGCTCAACGCCGGCGGCGTCATGGGCGCGGGCGACGCCAAGTTCATCGCCGCGGCGGCGCCGTTCATCCACGTCGGAGACCTGCGCTTCCTGATGGCGCTGGGAGCCGCGGTGACGCTGGCCGCCTTCCTCGCCCACCGTATCGCCAAGCTGACGCCGCTGCGCCGCCTCGCCCCCGAGTGGAAGAGCTGGTCGAGCGGCAAGCGCTTCCCGATGGGCGTGGCGCTTGGCGGCACGCTGGCGATCTACCTCGTCCTCGGCATACTCTACGGCAAGTAACGGGCGCGGGATTGGCCGGCGCTCTCCGCGAGATCCGACGCCATGCGCCTGCGCCTGCTCTGCCTTACCTGGCTCGCCCTGCTTGCCGCCTGCGGCGAGCGCGTCTCCCCCGACAGCGAGGCGCGCATCCTGATGATGGGCGACTCGATGCTCGCCACCCATAGGGGGACCGGGCAATCGGTGGGCGACGGGCTTGAGGAGTTGCTCGGCCAGGAGGTCATCAACCGTTCGGTCCCCGGCGCGCGGATGATCTATGTCTTCCCCATCACCGGCGGCGCCGGGCTGCGCATCGCGGCGCAGTACCGCGCGCACCCGTGGGACTGGGTGGTGCTGAACGGCGGCGGCAACGACCTGCTCTTCGGCTGCGCCTGTGCGCTCTGCGAGACCCGCCTCGAGCGGATGATCTCGGAAGATGGTAGCGCCGGCGAGATCCCCGAGCTGGTGGCCGAGCTGCGCGCCACCGGCGCCCGGGTGGTCTATCCCGGCTACCTGCGCAGCCCCGGGCGCTGGTCGCTGATCGACGGCTGCCGCGACATCGGCGACCGCTTCGAGCGCCGGCTGGCCCGGCTCGCCGCTACCGATCCCGGCGTGAGCTATGTCTCTCTTGCCGACCTCGTCCCGGAGGGCGACCGGTCATTCCACGGCCCCGACCTGATCCACCCCTCCCCCAAGGGCAGCCGCGCCATCGCCGAACGGATCGCGGCCGTGATCGAGGCTGCGACCGCGCCCCGCCCCTGAGCCCCGCGCCGCGCATTTGTGCGGCCTTTCACCACCCGCCGCTGCAATTCCCAAGCCCGGTCAAGCTGTTGCCACAAAGCTACCGTTTCCTCTTCGGCAACACTTTCTATGGGGCACCCGCCAATGAACATGGAATCGAGCGCCGTCCTCGCGCCGCCCGCGCCGAAACGACTGGACGAGATGAGCCTGCCGGAAGTCTTCATGCGCGACATCGCGCTGAAGACCCTGTTCCGCAAGAACACCAACACCGTGACCGGTCTCGCCAAGGCGCTGTGCCTGCCGGTCGGCATCACGCAGGAACTGATCGACCTTACCCGGTCGCAGAACCTCGTCGAGGCGATGGGCACGCTGAGCGCCAGCACCACGGGCAACGAGATGGGCTATCAGCTCACCGATTCCGGCAAGGCGCGCGCGCTCGACGCGCTGTCGCAGTCGGAATATTTCGGCGCCATGCCGGTGCCTCTCGAGGTCTACCGCCAGCAGGTCAAACGCCAGTCGATCCGCAACATTCAGATCACCCGGGACCAGCTCCTCGGCGCCATGGGCCACCTCGTCCTGCCAGAGCAACTGATCTCGCATCTCGGCCCTGCCGTCGGCTCCGGCCGCTCGATCCTGATGTACGGCCCGCCGGGCAACGGCAAGTCCTCGATCTCGAACGGCATCCGTGACGCCATGGGCGACAAGATCTACGTGCCGCGCGCCATCGAGTATTCCGGCCAGGTGATCACGGTCTACGACCCCATCGTGCACAGCGCCGTCGAAACCGCCGAGGACGATCCCACCCGCCTGCGCCGCACCAACCGCTTCGATACGCGCTACGTGCTCTGCGAGCGGCCCACGGTGATCACCGGCGGCGAGCTGTCGCTGAACATGCTCGACCTGGTCTACAACCCCACGGCCCGGACCTATCAGGCGCCGCTGCAGCTCAAGTCGACGGGCGGCATCTTCATCGTCGACGACCTTGGCCGCCAGGCCGAACCGCCGCAGGCGCTGGTCAACCGCTGGATCGTGCCGCTGGAGGAATCCAAGGACATCCTCGCGCTGCAATCGGGCGAGAAGTTCGAGGTGCCCTTCGACACATTGGTGATCTTCTCGACCAACTTCCACCCCAACGAGATCTTCGACCAGGCCGCTCTGCGCCGGATCTTCTTCAAGATCAAGATCGAGGGCCCGAACCAGCAGGACTTCCTGAAGATCTTTGCGCTGGTGGCCCGCAAAAAGAAGCTCGAGCTCGACGAGGGCGCGCTGGTTTACCTTCTGAAGACCAAGTACCCGACGATCAAGAACGTCTACGCCAACTACCAGCCGGTGTTCCTGATCGACCAGATGATCGCCATCTGTGACTTCGAAGGCTGGCCCTACCGCATGACGCAGGAGCTCGTCGACCGGGCCTGGGCCAACATGTTCGTCAAGGACGAGACCATCGTGAAATGAGCCACCGCTGGGCGCCCGCGCCCGGTTCCGTCGCACCGACGACGCCGCCCCCGAGGGCGGCGTTTTGCGCGCTGGCCAGGCCCTCGCCGTGCCGTGGCGTCGGGCGGCAAAAACATTTCTGCAAACCGCGAAAAACGCATCTTTTCCGCTTGACGAGTCAGCGCCCCTGTCATACCCACCGCTCCACGGTTTGGCGGAGTAGCTCAGTTGGTTAGAGCAGCGGAATCATAATCCGCGTGTCGGGGGTTCAAGTCCCTCCTCCGCTACCAAATCCCCCTTAAGATCAGATGGTTACGGCAAAGTTTGCCGCTCACCGGATGCTGCGATAGACTTAGACACAGTTAGACACTGGTTCTAAGCATCTGGTATGTCCGGGAAATCTATCAACGCGAAGACCTCACTGAAGCATCTTCGTAGGGGTCTCAGCATCTACAAAACCGGTCGCTCGCCCTTCTGGCAGGCGCGGATCTACGATTCCCTGACAAAGCGCTACGTCGTTCGATCCACGAAAGAGACGAGCCGCCTGACCGCCGCAGAGGTCGCCGAAGAACTTCTTGCCGGCTTCAAGTCGAAGCAGAACTCAGCTCACGCTGCGTCGAAAGATCGTTCGTTCGAATACTATGCGCGACTCTACGCAGAAGCGAAGGAAGTGCAGTCGAAGGGGTCACGCAATCGACGCGCCTTCACCGATGAGCAGAAGATCCTGTATCGCGAGACAGACGGCATCGTCTCCTACTTCGGTAGGCACGATGTCGGACGCATCACCTCTGGCATGGTCCGAGACTACCTCACCTTCCTCGACAGCCGCCGTAGCACGCCCCTTGCCCCCTCTACGAAGGCAAAGCAGTGCATGATGATCAGAAAGGTCCTCATGCTGGCGCTCGAGGACGGGGTGATCGACATCATTCCCCAGATGCCGAAACAGAAGCGCAAGGACAATCCACGCGTCACGTTCACGGGCGCCGAGTATAAGAAGCTGATCACCACCGCACGTAAGATCGCAACCGAGGGGAAGACAAAGGTTCGAGGCGTCCTTGTTCGACCGGAGCATGTCGAGATGTGGGTATTCATGGTGCATTCATTCTTGCGCCCCACCGAAACGGAGCTCTTCGGTCTCCGGCACTGCGACATCACAAGACGCGGTAAGCCGATGAATGAAGAAGACCCGCTTCACCTCGAACTCAAGATCCACGGAAAGACCGGTTTACGGTTCGCGGCGACGATGCCGCGCGCTTATCACCTGTACGATCATTTGATCGAGGATCTCCCCCACTACGAGCCGACCGACTACGTGTTCATGCCGGAATATTCGAACCGCACAACGGCAGTGAACACGGCTCGGCGCATCTTCAACCACTTCCTAAAGGTGACGAACCTCAAGACCGACAACGACGGCGATACCCGCTCACCGTACTCGCTGAGGCACTATGCCCTGCAAGCGCGCTTGAGATCGTCGAAAGGCAAGGTGAACATCTACTGGCTCGCGAAGAACGCAGGAACATCGGTCGATCAGCTTGAGCGGTTCTACCTCAAGAACATGGCTCTGAGCCCGGAACAGATCCGGAACTTGCAGACGATGTGAGGATGCAGACTTCGAAGTCTACTGGCTGACCGAGAACGCCGTTACGTCGGTCGTGCCGTTGGAGCGGTTCTATCTCAAGCGGATGGAACCCACGGGCGAGCGGGTGAGGAATATTCAGTCGTTTGGGGGTGGATAAATCGTCCTGGCATATCCCAGCCAATCAAGACACTGGTTTGAGTTCGTGCATATCTCTAAGTGGAGCCTCAAAAAACTCGCTTTCCGTAAGTATAAGGGGGTGAAAAGTTACACCTAACCTGATCGAAGAAATCCGCAGAAGACGGCGGATCTTCTTCGACGTAGGCAATATTGCGTCGTCACGACAGTTCAGCACAAAGAGAAGATCAACGTCGTTGAAGGGTTGGTCTCGAAAAAAGGATCCAAATCCGTAGATCTCCTGAACTTCAGGAATCTCTTGTAGGATATACTGGATTTCCCCTTTCATCTTTCCGGGAATAAAGCCAGTAGTCATCACGATAGAGCGCTCCCGTTATATCATTGGAGTTGAAAAGACCAAGTTCTGCCTCGATACAATATTCCTTGGCTTGCATCGTGTAACCGTTCCAAGCGCCCCCGACATAGATGATGTTTGTGTCGGGAAAGTCTTCCTGAATCTCTAGAACCTTTGGAAGTCCACAGGTGTATTCGTTCGCGCAGATGAGGCGTATATTTAGCCCCCTCGCGGTTACAAGATCGAACTGAATGTCGTTTGACCGCGCAAACTCTGCAACATTCTTGTGCTGAGTAAGTAGCCTCGACACAAAACTGATCTGAGAAAACGTTACACCATAATCGTTGGAACCATTAGTCATGCAAGCACTTCCTCAATAGCCTTGGCAAAATCTTCTGGAAACAATGGGTAAGTATCAACTCGTTCAAACTGGTTCTCCTCGAATGCCAGAGCATGCATCTTGAATCTAGGAAAGCTAGCAACGGCAGCGGGAGGCATCATATTGGCGTATCTCTCCATGAGCGAAACAATTCTTCGGTTATTTGGAAGAAGTGTATCCAGCTTTCGCGCAACCCAGATCGTCTGCGCTGTGGACGCAGGGTTTTCCGCAGCTGTCTGGGACTTTGGACCGTATTCTTCGAAATGCGTGCGATTTTCAGTCAGGAGGCGCTGAATCTCCCGGGCGACTTCCTCCGCCGTCGAGAACGCGCCTTCCGCAGCCAGACTATCAACCCATGCTTCATGGACTGCCTTCCATTCTTGCAGAAACTCAACCGGGTATGTGCCTTCCGGGGCTTTATCGATGGTTCGATGGCATGTTGGGCAAAGGAGTATCAGATTGTCGTAAGTGTCAGCGCCACCATCTTCGACACCGCGCGGTCCGTCAGGGCTCTGCGCAATCTGGTGTGCCATTTCGCCAGTTAGAAAGCTCTTACCATCAGCACCAGTTGCTGTGAGTTTGGTTCGGCAACTAGGATTGCTACAGAAGCCCGCCGCTCGCCCCCAAAGAAGCTTGGTATCTTTAGCTGCGAAAGCCATCTGAGCCTCTAAATCCGTCCATCGTGCCAAAACAAACCGTCATCATGGCGGGCAACTCGCGGTATGCGAAGGAGATCACGCCATTATCGACTAGGACGGCTATGCGTGTGTTTATGGTCTTCTGGTGATATTAGTTCAATGCTCGATACACCGTCATGCGCGACACGCCCAGTGCTGACGCAATCTCGCTAACCCGCTTACCCTGCTGCTTGAGGTCGATGATCTTCTGGTCATCGACCTTCTTCTTGCGCCCCTTGTAGACGCCGCGCGCCTTTGCCTTCGCGATGCCCTCTGCCTGACGCTTGCGAATGATGTTTCGTTCGAACTCGGCAAACGCCCCCATCAACTGAAGCTGTAGTCGGCTGAACGCGTCGTCTGTGTCGCCCGTGAACGTCAGACGCTCGGACAGGAATGTGATCGAAACGCCTTTGTCGTTCAATGACTGGATGATGCTTTGCAGATCGCGAAGATCACGCGCGAGACGGTCGATGCTAAACACGATCACCTCGTCCCCTTCCCGCACAAACGCGATCATGTCCTGCAACGCGGCACGATCCGTGGTCTTGCCGCTGACCTTCTCTTCAAAGACACGCTCGACCTCGCCCAGCTCCTGCCGGTCAAGATTTTGATCGATAGTACTGACGCGACGATATCCCACCTTCATGCAAGACCTCCTGATGTGTAACATTCAGGTCTAGGTCCATCGGCGGAATGTCACATTGGCAAGCCACGCGGTCTATTGTGACAGTTTCCGTGGCACATCGATCTGGCACGTATCAGTAGAGCCTAATGTGCCAGAAAATTTGACAGGTCCCTCTTCTTCCGGTCTTTTTGTCTCAAGATGATTGCGGGGCACCCGATGTCCCCGAGACATTTTCGACGCGATTTGAGGACAGGCGCCTTGCCCGACGTTTCATATGTGAAAAATTCTGTCTCGGCTGAGGAGTTCCTCGGGACAATCAAAGCATCGTGGAACAAGGCCGTCGAGTCGGTGCTCGAAACTGCTCAGACTCTCAAGCGCGCAGAAGAACAGTTGCCAAGGAAGGAGTTCAAGGCACTCAAGATCCAGCTACAACAGAACCGCGTCATGTCGGGGCCGACGATCACCAAGTTGCTGAAGATTGCCTCCAACGAAGTACTCACCGCCCCCGAGAACGTATCACGCCTGCCCCCGTCTTACGCCACGCTCTACGAGATGAGCCAGCATGACCCTTCGATCGTCGCCAAGGCACTCGAAGATGGTCTGCTCAACCCAGCGACGCAGAAGCGAGAATTGATCGACGTGCTTCCGCCTCGACAGCCGAAGAAACTGAAGAAGACGCAGAAAGTCGACCGGATCGCGATTTCTGTCCGCTTTTCAGCCCCCGCAGGCGACATCCCTGAAGAGCTTCTGACGCGCTTACAAGACACCCTTCAGGAGATCGGAGAGTACGTAGATATCAAGGCAAGTGGCTTTGAAAAATGAAAGCCAATCCGAGCTCGCTGAAGATCCTCAAGCCCCTCGCGTCGTTGAATGACTTCTTCATCGTGGTACCGCCGCGCCGGTTCATCGTTTTGGGAGAAGGCAAACGCGCCAAATACCGAGGTATCGCGGTAGAGGGCTTTCTCAATGAGACCTTCACCAAGCCAGCAGTGTTCTCGTTCGATGCCTTGCTCACCGGCTCCTATACCAAAACCGATCCAGGTTACGATCCGCTTGCGAAGCTCGACGACTTCGACGAACTGATCAGCGGACCTGTCATCACAGAGTTTGAGCTGAGCCGCCACGCGATAAAAGAAATCCGCAGGCAAGACGCCCGTCACTACACGCATGTCCGTTTCTACAAGAAACCGAACGGCAAGACCACAGCGCGCGTCTTTGATGCCCGCAAGTACTTCTCGACCTCGATCAGCGAGCAGCGCGTCGAAGACTATGCCGAGATCGAGATGCGCCGGGACGCCGATCGCGACTTCTACTTCTACCTTGAGCTTCAAATTCTGAAGAAGTTGCCGATAGACGACTACGAGGTGACTGTCGCCGCCGATGAGATGGTTGCCTTTGAAGGCGTAGAAACAGGCCTCACGTTCCACATGCGCGACCAAAGGCTCGGCGAGCAGATGGAAGAGCGTGTTGCGGATCTCGGCTCATATGACGAGGTCTTCTTCCTCGACATCGAGCGCATGAAGCCATCAACCGCCGATTGGAAGAACCCCGACGCGAAGCCTCGAAACGCGAAAGCATGAGACGCCACCTCTGCCCGAGGCTCCCGACTACAGGCTTGGCTTCTAATTTTCCATCGGGGTCGTGCTGCGCTTGTACTTCTCCGAAGGGATCAATACCCATTGTTGCGTAGCAATTTTTTCAAACACTTAGGCGAATAAAGATGTCCACGTCGCTCAGCGGATTTTCAGCTCGGCAGAATGAGCTGCAATTGAACACCATGTCGACCGGCAATCAGACCATGCCTGTCAGCACGGCGCTTTCGGACGGTCGCGCTGTCGCTATCTGGAGAAGCGACAGCCCAAGCGATGACACAACTGCAGTATATGGCCAAATCACCGGCCCGTCCGGCGATCTGCTCGGGGAGCAATTTCTGATCTCCGAGGGCTTCGACAATGCCCAGGCCGCCGAAGTGACAGCCCTGGACGATGGTGGCTTCGCCGTCACCTGGAAGAGCAATACGGAAACCAGCCCATTCGGCACGATACTCGTTCAACGCTTCGACGCGGAAGGTGCGGCAGTTGGGAAGACCATCTCGGTCTCAAACGTATCCGACACGGTTCGCGCGAACCCGGTTCTGAGCGAGGCTGCCGACGGAAGCCTGACGGTAATCTGGCAGAGTCTAGATCAGGACGGCTCGAATTGGGGATTGTACAGCCGCCAGATCGATGCCGCAGGCGTACTCTCCACAAATGAGGTCCGGATCAACGCGACCACGCTCAACGCACAAGGGGACCCTTCGATCATCTCCTTGCAGGATGGTCGGCAGGTGGTGTCGTGGTATTCGTTTGCCGCAGACGGCACGACCTCGACCATCAAGGCGCGCTTTCTCGACACCGACGGTCTACCGACCGGGGCCGAGCTCGCCTTGACCCAGAACGTCAGCGGGCAGCGCAGCTCCCCCGCGCTTGCACCATTGAGCGATGGCGGCTTCGCAGCCGTGTGGCAGGACAGCGCCGGCGGGACTGTCTCTGGACGCGTCTTCGACAGCGCCGGTGCCGCCTCCGGTACCGTCTTCCAGGTAGACACGGCCGCAGACCGGCAAGCCCAGAACCCGCAGGTAGCAGCGGTCCCAACCGGCGGTTTCTTCGTGGTCTATCAGGCCGAAGACAGCACTACGGGAAGCGTCGAGATCTACGGGCAACTCTTCGGAACCGATGGACAAAAGATCGGCACGGTAGAACAGATCAATACCTTTGCGGCCAGCGTGCAGAGTGCGCCCGACATTGACATTCTGGCGACTGGCGACGCGCTGGTCACATGGCAAAGCAATACCCAGGACGGAGACGGCTATGGCATCTTCGGCCAGGTTCTTGCTCTTAACCAGCCAACAACGGGCACCGTCGGGATCACCGGTATCACGGAGGAATTGCAGACCTTGACCGCCGTCCCCACCCTAGACGATGGCAACGGCCTCGGAACTCTGCTCTATCGCTGGTACCGCGACGGCGACCTGTTTCAGGAAACGCCGTCCGAAACATACGAGCTCACCCAGGCCGATGTCGGGGCAAGCATTTCGGTGGCGGTTGCGCACACCGACCAAGACGGGTTCGTCGATCTAATCCAAAGTGATCCCACCGACAGCATTGCCAATGTGAACGACCAGAGTACGGGTGCCCCTATCATCACCGGGGAACTCCGCGTCGGACAGGTGCTTGCGGCGGACGTCTCTTCGCTCGAGGACAGCGACGGCATCGCTAATGTCGAATATTTCTGGAGGATGGGAGAGACCCTTCTTCCTCATGCAACCGGGAAAAATTTCTATATTTCGGAGGAATACTTCGGACAGACAATCGCCGTGGATGTCCGGCTAACAGACACTACCGGGGTGCAAAGCGAATTTGGAGTTCAGACTAAAGGCGTAGTCCAAGAGGCACCTCGGGAATTGTTGCTCTCAAACGAGACAGAAACCGAGATTCGGTACAGCGACGAGCCCGAGGCTGTCATTAGAATAGATAATAAGACAGCCTTCATCGTTAGCCTGTCCGGGACTGGCATGTCTGTCGCCATGATTGACCTCAAGACTGGTGCCGAGGTCGCTCATTCGGATGAAACCCAAGACACCGCCCCCATGCCAAGCAGTCTCATTCTTTCGAGCGGAAGTACCGGAGAGCGAGCTTATCTGATTTATCAAGATCCTAGCTGGAACTCTGACGAAAGCCCCGCTCCAGATGTCTATCTTCGCATTTTCACGGCGGAAGACAATGAAATCGCGTGGCAAGACGTGATCCTTGGACCACGAAGCCAAGGGCCGGACGGTTTCCTCAGGGAGGAGGTTCATACCCTCACCACGGAGACTCTTCTCGTAGCATCTGGCGGGGTCGCGCGCATCGTAGACATTGGAGCCGTGTCGCCCAGCGTTTCAACTTCCTTTGAATTCACATCCGGCGTTTATAACCTCGATAGCAATGCGATCCTTCTAGGAAATGATTACTACGCAATAATTTCCTCTTCGGCGCCATACTACACGTACTCGTCACAGTTCGAACTGCAAATTAGAAGCTTGGCGGGCGATTACGTAAAGTCGGTCGATCTAGGCTCTCAGAACGCCACGCGCGGCAACTCGCAGGCCAGTGCAGACACTGTTTATCTTCAAAGAGGTGAAGACGGGCTCGTATTCCTAGACGTTGGACCAATTTTGAGAAACGATTATGGTACATCAGAAATTAGGCGCATCACCTTCGACATCACGACGGGCGAAGTTGTCTCAGTCTTGAGCGTGCCGCCAACCGATCGCGAAGATCCAAGTCCGGATTATCTCGACGACCCAGATCTGGAGGAAGACGGCTTCATCCTTGAGCCTACCGTCGTCGAAACCGAAAGCGGCGAGTATCGACTGGTCATCCAGAGCTACGAACTGAATGCCGCGCCCGAAGGTCTGCCCGAGATCCTCGGAACGGCGCTTCAAGGCAATACGCTTCTGGCGGACGCCTCGCTGGTCTCGGACGAGAACGGCCTCACCGACATATCGTATTCTTGGTGGCGCGACGGGGTGAGGGTCGAAAGCGCCAACGCGGACACATATGAGCTCACCCAGCGCGACGTCGGCCATGAGATCACCGTCATGGTCTCCTACACCGATGGCGAGGGACGCGTAGAGCACGTGTTCTCCGCGCCCAGCACGCCGGTTGCCGACGTCAACGATGCTCCAATCGGGGGGCTGTTCATCTACGAAACGGCAAGCGGCGCAATGAGCGTCTATACGATGGGCCTTCAGGATCCCGACGGGCTCGGAGTGCTGTCCATCCAATGGCTCCGCAACGGCGCGCCGATCTATGGAGCGACTGAGTCAGAGTACCTGCCGACCGCTCAGGACACCGACCAGGCCCTCTCGGTCTCGGTGTCCTACACCGACGGGCAAGGCAATCCAGAGAACCTTATCGGCCGCGAACTTGCCACGACGCTCGGGACCGAGAGCGGAGACGGCCTCACCGGCACCGTCTCGGCCGAGGCGCTGATCGGTCTCGACGGGCCGGACACACTCGTGGGTGTGTCCGGTTCGGACTACCTGATCGGTGGAAACGGCAATGACTGGCTGTCTGGCGAAGGAACCGCAGCCGCATCCTACGGCATCACCGTCGCCAATCAGGTCTTCCGGCTCTATCAGTCCGCTCTCGACCGCCTCCCGGATCCGACCGGGCATGCAGCTTGGTCGGAGCGCCTCGCGACCGGCGAGTTCACCCTGCTTCAAGTCGCCGAGGGCTTCGTGAACTCCCCCCAGTTCCGGAGCACTTACCAGAACCTAGGCGACGCTGCCTTTGTCGAGTTGCTCTACCAGAACGTTCTCGGGCGCCCCTCAGACGCGGCAGGTCTTGCACGCTGGACAGGCGATCTCCAGGACGGCAGCAGCCGAGCTGAAGTGCTTCTCGGCTTCTCGCAGAGCCCGCAATTCGTCGCCGAAACCAACGAAGACGCCACCAACTTCGCACTGAGGGTTCCTGCCGCCGACTGGTCCGATGAGATCTACAGGCTCTACCAGGCGACCTTAGACCGCGAACCCGACATCACAGGCTTCCAGAACTGGACCGCCCGTCTCGGCAGTGGGATGGATTTGGACGACGTCGTTGCTGGCTTCGTGAAGAGCCCAGAGTTCCAGAGTACCTATGGCAGCCTGAACGACGCCGACTTCGTGACCCTGCTGTACAACAACGTGATGGGACGGGCACCAGACGAAGCCGGGTTTGCCCGCTGGACCACCGATCTCGCGAATGGCGCCTCGCGGGAAGAAGTGGTTCGCGGGTTCAGCCAGAGCCCGGAATTTATCAACGCCACTGAAGATGCGCTCGAGGATTGGATGCGTGGGCATGGTACGGACGATGTTTTGGACGGTGGCGCAGGCGACAATGTCCTCTTTGGCGGGCTACTCAGTGACACCTTCATATTCGATGCGAGCCAACCCGGGAGCCATCGCGTGTTGGATCTCGAAGCCTGGGACAGCCTCGACTTCCGCGGCTTCGGCTATGAGAGCGATGCCGAGGCCATCGCGCATATGACCCAGGAAGGCGCCGACGTAATCTTCGAGGATCAGGGGACCACGGTTACGCTGGTCGGGGTGCAGCTTGAAAGTCTGTCCGACGACATGATCCTCTAGACCTGCAGCGCTGGACCAAGGGGGGCGTTCAAATAACGCCCCTTTTGGTGCAGTGTTATGGAAGCGCGCACGTCCATGAACAGAAGGAAAGCAAGCAGCCCGGAAGACGACCAAAAGATCCGCTAGTATTCGCCTTCCCTGCGGCGCGCTACATGTCCGAGAATCTGCCTCAGCGACCGCGTCTCTGCCAAGCACAGGAGCAACGCGCCCCCCGAGTTGCCGCGCGTCGCAAGTTGCGGATTCCGACAAAGCCGCCAATCCCGGATTGGATGAACTCAGGCGAGGCGCCTCGAAACGAGAAAACGTGAGACGCCCACCTTCGCCTCACAAATACATTTCCTTGGCGTCCTCCCAAGACGCTCCCAGAAGACCATCCTTGAACTCAACGCTGTGCCGAAATTTTCCATTCGCCTCAAGTGATGCAGCTCGCTTACGTGCTTTCTTGCGCCAATAATCCGTGAGAGCTTCAGGCGAGTTGTCGAACTTCGGCTTCAGCGCAACGGCTTCGATCTCTCCGCGCAAGAAGGCATCCGTGTTCTGGTACAAGCGAGAGAAATAGATCCCCCTGTTGTGCCCGGATCGAAAGTCAGAAGTGTCGATACCAAGATGCTGGTAGCAAAAAACGCGAGCACGTTCGTTCGCGCTGCGCCTCAATGGCTGACCGTTTTCGCGCTTGGCTTCATATAGCTCCCAGTACTTCTCGGGATAGTGATACGCCATCCACGACTTCATCGCCTTGAGACTATCACGGTCGGGTCGAAGCGCCGTTTCACCCGGCGACTCTCCACACCTCTTCCAGTACGTCTTCATCCCGTCATACTGAGTGCCGCCAACTCCCGCGCCATAGAGCGAAGTCGTCGTTACACCAGCCAGCACATCCCCGTAGAGACGTTGCCACATATCTGCCACAGGACGTGAGATTGCGAGCAACGCCATCAGCTTGCCGCCTAGGAAGTTGAACCCAAGAGGCTGCGTTGGAACAAGCACAGAACCAATCGCAGTGTTGTTCAAGCGTTCTGGCAGCCCGTTCTTCGTCGGCTTCTCCATCCAGCCGATCGCGTCATCACGCCCCTTCAGCTGGCCGAAGTCGCCAGCAACGCAAATGATGCCAAGATATTTCTTGCTCGACTTATCCCGAACCAAGAACCGAATAGACCGACCCAGGTTTCCTCCGTGCTCCATGCTAGAGACAAAGTGCCTCAGAATCTCCCAGTCCTCGGAAAGTGGGTCAGGGTTAGACATAAACGCAATCCGTTCCGATCCCCAAATGCTGACGCGGGGTACCGGGAATTGTTTTTGAACAACGATCAGCTCCGGCTCTACCGTCTCTATGTCTTCTGGCCCGGATGGACAGAAGATGTTTCGTCTCACCCGCCGAATGCGACGCATTGTTTGGCTATCGTTGAGGTCGAACTCCTCGTTGACCTGCATCCAAGTACGCCAGAGTGTGTACTCTTGACTTGTCATCGCCTTTGCGAAAGCGAGGCTCGCCAACACTTGGTCACGGAGGTGTTGAGTGTCGACATCTTCATGGTTTTGCGCCGACAGCCATTTATTGAACTGGTACCTCTGATCAACATTCAGTTCTGCCAAGGCCCACCTCCATAGATATCGCCTGCGAACAGGCCACACTCCTGCGCGGATCCGCGCAACGAAAATTAAACCACATAAGACGACCTACCGGAAGCAAAGTCACACGCCTCAACGCCACAAAACGATCGACCACAATGATCAATATAGAGGCAGACGAATAGCAACCCTAAAACACACAGGCTGGCATAAATTGCGCAACATAACAACGAGTATTAACGCTCCCGCGCAACATATCGTCACAAAAGCACGCCAATGAGCAATATATTCACCGACCAACGCCCAGCACGACATCGCAAAAATTGCGCACATAGTTCTTTATTAGATAGAGAGATAGAGAGATAGAGAGATAGAGAGATAGAGAGATAGAGAGAGGCATCACGATCAATAACCAATAGTACATGACCACCCCACCAGTGCGTATAGACTAACCCTCCAGCCATTCCAGCCATTCCAGCCATTCCAGCCATTCCAGCCATTCCAGCCATTCCAGCCAAGAATACTTACCACCGACCATCCACAATATCATCCACCCATCGTGTGTTGCAACATCAGGCTCTTCCATTCCCTTCCCTGAACCTCACCATAGACATAAATCAGGTCACTGAGCTCCTGCCGTGTCATAAGTTCTTTCCCAACATCACCACCGACAAATGAATGTTTGTACCTTGTGGGATCCTTGAACCCGTAGGAAGCGACCTTTCTCAAATTCTCTAGAAACTTCTTATCCTCATGGAATTTCTGGACGTACAATCCACACTCACTGACTTTATACAGCTTCCTGCCATCGATGTAGTAGTCCTGTCCGATGGCGTTCGCTAACTGCTTCCTAGATCCGCTGGTAATTCCATGCCAATGAACAAGTAGAACTGCTTCTTCATTACCTTGGATCCACCCCATATTCTTGGAGTATGGTGTCAACTGGCGTATTTGCTTCTGCTTCTTAACGCAACCTTGGCTCGCATCATGAAGAAGAGCTTTAAAGTTGACCAGTTCGAACTCATAGTTGCCTGCCACCCAGAATGGCTCCGTGGATTTACGTTCTCTTATCCTCTTCCATCTCTTTCCGTCATAACCCAAAGCTCTTTTCACAACATCCACATCAAGAGAAACCAGCCCAACATACCCACTAACATGGAGGATGTGTTGGTTCATGAAGTCACTACAAACGCTGCGAAAATTAGTGAAAAAATTAATCAAAAAATTTTCGTCAGCACTTCAAAACTACATAAATACTACTGTACCCGTCAGCGGGGGCACACCCTCAAAGAATTTTGAGGGAGTAGATACATATAAATACACATACACCTTGGATCAAAGACTCGGCTAGAGGCACATTCCTGCAGCGAAGACATTTTCGTTCTTTCCAGCTTGACCACTGAGGCGAAAAGCATCCTGCGGGATGCTAATGGTTGAATTGTGTCCAGATCACAAAAACACGTTAGTAACACAAACTTTAGAAAGTTACAAAACATGAACATTAAAGACGAAGCAACACCAAGAACAACAGCAACAACCAAAGAGTTTGTAAAGGCAATTGAAGCCCACAAAACGAGAATGATTTCTCAGATGAAGAAAGATCCCAGTTCTACAACCGAGATCACCGAACCAGGTCTCTACTTCATCACGACCACATATAAAGAACTTCCAAAGTCGTTATCCGATCCAAGCATGGCAAGATCAAACACCAGGTACAATCACTACCATCCAGAATCTATCATTCAAGTGACTTATGATCGGCAATCCAAGTTCTATAAACACATCTTAAATCAAACGGTTCCTTCTCACCACTTTCCAAAGAGGAGGAAAGATTACCCGATCTTCTTTTCATTTATTGACCTATCAGGATCGAGGTTCAAACGAGCAAGTTTTACAAAGATGCCTCACACTCACTCCTTGGCTATCATTCCACCGAAGACGCTTCCTCGCTTCAAGAAACTTATTGAAGGCGATTTTCGGAGAAGCCCTGACCTCCCGAAAACAAACCAGATCTTGACCTGTCATTGCAAGAGGATGAATTGGCGTCAAAAAGAGCTAAACAAGGTCGTAGACTACTCATCGAAGTTTTATCGCTCCGGATACGCCAAGTGCTTTTCAGAAGAGGTTACGTCAAAAATCTTTGCGATGTATGGGTGAAGAGACAGAAACCGAAAAATGTATAAATAGATACATACACAGAAACCATTTGGAGAAGAAAATGACAAAAGATCTTAGATACAAAATTTATATGAAAAGAGCCGCACTTCAGGCTCACCTCGAAACCATGGACGAGCTTATCTGCAGTCTCGAAGACTCTCGCGATGATACCGAAGAAGCCGTTTTCGACAAACTGAAGAAAGAAGACCGGAACTTCGCAGTTTGCTGGCAAAATCTTCTGGAGAGCAAGTAATGGCAGTCACCTACGATAAGACATACCGACCGATCCACCTCAACGTGGACGCTGACCTGCTCGGTCGCTTGGACGAGTATAGATCTCCATCGATGCCTCGTTCGCAGCACATCCACGCCGCGCTGGAGCTCTACCTGGAGCATCTACACGAGAAAGGGACGCGCAAGTCGCTGTGGACGATCCCGCGGAGGTCAGATCGATGATGGGATTCAAGGAATGGCTGAAGAAGCAACAAGAACAGGAAGACAAGAAGACGGGGCAGTGATGCCCCGCTTGTCATTTCCACTCGTACTCATCCTCGACAGCCATCTTCGCCGCGTTCACAAAATCCCGCTCGTCATCCGTCATCACGCGCCAAAATTTCGACACCGACGCAATGGTCATAAGAACCGTGACCACGCCTTCTGCCGACCGAAGATGTTCACCTGCCTTCAATTGCGCATCCAACGCGTCCAGACGCGTCTGGATCTTCATCCGTACGTTCATGTGGTCTCCTGATGTGAGGGGTATTCACGATCAGGACCGAGCGACGGACGCACGCGATGGCAACCATCCGGCTTTTCATATGTGAAAAATTACAGACCCGTAAGAACGCCGACCTACCGCTGAGACTTTCTCATCATTGCCCCAGCGGCGCTCGCTTAGGAAAGTCCGAGCGAGATCAGACTGCAGCCATTTCGCTGCGCATTCTAAAACTTCGAGAGCGTTTGCAAGTTGTTCCTTTTGCTGTTTAGGGTGCTGGTTCGCTCCTAGAACACGGATTTGCCCGCACTATGCCCTCCGTCACCCACCCTCTTCTTCCTGACCTCAGCAGGCACAACAGAAAGGACAAACAACCGAGTCAATCCATGCTTCCTTCGGATGGAGGCAGCTACCGATGCCCTTGGATTGAAGACAGCATAACCATTCTGTCTGATGGCACTGCGACGTGTGGACTTGACGATAGCGATGGTCTGAGGTGCTTTGGAAATATCAAACATCAGTCGCTTTCCGAGATTTTTGCAAACCCAGAATATGCGCGGCTACGTGAGGGGCTGGAGCAGGGCAAACGCTGTCGAGATTGCTCCCTTTTTCAGGACAAATCCGGACCGCATCCCGAAAGAGGAGCACTACCCAAGCGATTGGTTGTTGAGCCCACAATCAGATGTAATCTGCGCTGCCCGCAGGCGGCATGCTTCGCTAACAACAGCGCCGCTCACTTGACGCGTGACGAGCCCGATCTTTCCCGGGATGTTTTGGATCAGGCACTTTCAGAGGTCGGAGGGCAGTTGGAAGAGGTGTACTTTTTCAACTACGGCGATCCGTTCATGCACCGCGAAGCTCCGAAGATGGTTGCAGACATTCGCAGGCATAGTCCTGGTGTAAAGATCGTCACAAGTACCAATGGCATACCGCTAGCGAGTGCTAAGAAGGCGCAAGAGCTCGTAGCGGCAGGTCTGGATCACATCGTGTTTACGATCAGTGGAATGACGCAGGAAAGCTACTCGGCATATCATGTGAATGGGCGCTTAGATACAGCGCTTCGTGGCTTAAGACATGTCGCGGAGGCTCGACGTGAGGCTGGGATAGAGCATCCGAAGATTTCATGGCGATATCTCCTGTTCCGTTGGACTGATCAACCTGAAGAGATTGATGCCGCGATCGAGCTTGCAGAGGAGCTCGGTGTCGATGACTTCAATTTGTACTTAACCCACATTCCGGAGGATGGCTGGTCTTACAGAATGGCTGAGGGCACACCAGGTTTCGCGCGCTACAGGAAGTGGGTAAATGTCGCATTCGGCTATAACCGTCCTGATGCTCCTCGACATGGTGTCTACCCTCCAGAAGAGCTTCCGCTCTTCGGCCCAGCCCGGTGGACGACTTGGCGGCCAACACTTCCAGCGTGGGAGGAGAACGGAGAAGCCCGGCTTTGGCTATCGACCAATGCGCCAAGCGCATTCGACGGTGGCGTTGATGTCTACATTCGGACGCCGTGGCGCAGAGTGTTTAAAGCCCGTGTGCCGTATTGCCGATGGGGTGAGATCAAAATCCCTGTGCCGTTTCCAAAGGGAGACGGATCGCAGCACCGTGTCGAAGTGATTTGTCCCGATGCCTGGTTCCCAAAGGATGAGCTCGGTGTCGATGACTATCGATGTCTTGGCGTGTTGACGACAGCGAAGCCCAGGGGGAGCCTCCCAAAGGAAACTGTGAAGGTTTCGTCGGCGTCTCCAGTCGCCCATAAATCTGCGCTGATGACAAGAAATGGCGGCTCCTTGATCCCGGTTCCGTCAGCACTCTTCAAAGCCTTTGACGGATAGTGTTCGATGGGACAATGCAGCGGGGCAGAGCACACCTCGAAAAAGCTCGCCCCGAAACACTTGTCAGAACGATAAAGATTCGAGTGCCGACAAAAATTCGTCGATAAAAACTCTCAGATTGACGCCACCCACCTGAGGGTTTAGTCAGCCATCCGCAAAACACCCCATACCGATCGCCGGGAAGTTCATTTCGGGTCGCGGTATTCGATGGTATTGTTACCCCCCTCACGGACACGGAGAAAACCATGCCCCTCAATCTTACAGAGATGTCGCTAGACGACCTGAAACAGCTCGAAAAAGATGTCGCAAAAGCGATCAAGACCTACGAAGAACGCAAGAGAAAGGAAGCAATCGCGGCAGCTCAGGCTGCAGCGCGAGAACATGGCTTCAACCTCGGAGATCTTGGCGTCGAAATCGAAACGAAGAGAAGCAAGTCAGTCTCGAAGCCCAAGTATCGTCATCCCGAAAACCCCGAGCTGACTTGGACCGGGCGTGGACGCAAGCCGAACTGGTTTGTCGAAGCCCGCGAAGCCGGCAAGTCGGAAGAGGACATGCTGATCGTCTAACTTGGTCAGTTTGCCCCCAAGATCATAAGACGAGGCAACAGCGCCTCGTCTTTTCTATTCCCACTTATGCTCTTCCTCGACAGCCATTTTCCCCGCGTTCACGAAGTCCCGCTCGTCGTCCGTCATCACACGCCAAAACTTCGACACCGACGCAATGGTCATCAGCACGCCGATGACACCCTCCGCGGACCGAAGATGTTCACCTGCCTTCAGTTGTGCTTCCAACGCGTCCAGACGCGTCTGGATCTTCATCCGTACATTCATGCGCTATCCTGATGTGAGGAATATTCACGATCAGGACCGAGCGACGGACGCTCAGATTGGCAACCACCCCATCCCAGTTCTGAAATGTGACCGCCGACACGCTCATATTACCAACATATCACCGTTGATTATTGAGAGATCAGTGGCCGTGAAACGCACATAAGTTTCGGAAAGTTCGAAAACTGCTCCCGGCCCGTCTTGGCGGAAGGCATCGAGCGCATCACGTTCACTTTCAAGATTGAAGGCAGTCAAGTCGATGTAGTCCCAAGGCTGAAGATCTCCGACAGTGTCGCGGCCAGGACTGAACGGTGTGAACACGAAACGATCAGCGCCACGCCCACCGAAGAGGATGTCACCTCCATCTCCACCGACAATGACGTCATCTTTGCGCTCATTTCGCATCCATTCGGTCAATCCCGCATCGCTGGCCATAACCAACTGACCCGCTGCGAATTCAGCCCGACCGAGGCTATTTGCGAGAGCAGCTTCAGCCGCATCAAGCACTTCTGTACCGGATGGCAGGGAAAGATTCTCGAGAACTTGCGCTGCGAACGCTCGGTCCGTGATGACGGGATGAGCGTTGCGAAACTCGGCGGAGGCAATGAATCGCTCTGAAAGTCCGACGAGATCAAGGCCCTGATCGATCCGCGCGCCCCAGTTGGAGAAACCGGTCACATCTGGATCGCGGCCAAGCAGCCCCCGATAAGCCGAAAAAACCTCGTCTTCCCAGGTGGACTCAAACTCGCCGGCCGCGAAGAGTGTCGCGGGCAGCGTGTTTCTATTCTCGAACTCAGCGCTGGTCACAAACGACTGTGCGATGATGAAACGGTCATAGGAATTCGTATCGTTAAGCAAATTGAGCCAAGCGATACGCCCCGGATCATTGTCCACGACATCCCCACGCAGGCGCGCGTAATAGAAGTCGATCAGTTCAGCGTTCGACATCTCCCCCCAAAGATCGACGAATTCTGAGCCAGTCATGATCTCTTCGGCGACAAGATTAAGCCCACCGCCATAAGAAGAAGGGTAGATAGTTTCCACCCCTCGCTCAAGCTCCGTGGATCCCGGATTGCGACCGAGGAGGAAGTTGTACAGGCCGTAGATCTGCTGAATTTCTACCAGATACCAGTCCTGCGGGGTGTGGTCGTCGCCGAAGATGATGTCATCACCGTCTCGCCCAAGCAGGGTGTCTGCGCCGTCATAGCCATGCAGGGTCTCATCATCACTGCGTCCTTCGAAGATCTCAGCGACATCGTAGCCCCGAACCTCTCTTCGTGTGTAGCCCTCGAGAAGATGAACAAGCTCCGGCTGTCTGTCTGGGAGGTCGGCGAGTTCTTGCGGCAGATGCTCGTAAAGCGCGAGTGCAGTGAATGTGTAAGGCATCTGCGTGTTCACGTAAGAGCTCACTGCAACATAGTAATCCCCTTTGACCTTCGAAGTAACCGCGGCGGCACTTCCACCGCCATATCCAACCTCGACCTGATCAGCGGGCACTCCCGAGCTGTTGTAGATTCCCTCAATATATGCGGGGTATTCCGACGCCGAAAAAGCGTACGTTGTGTCAGCTTCCAGCGCGACTCTAAACCAATCGACATCTGGCTCTTCGACGCCCGGCATATAGTCGATCACACCCGCCGCTACGCCGCCTATTGTAACCGAACCATTGGTGCTTGGGTCCGCGGGAAAATCGTCGGCCATCGTCTCCTCCTCGTTGGCTACGGCACGCCGAGTTTCCAAAACCGACGAGGCACGATGCAATGATATCGATCAACAATCCCCTGAAATCCCGCTCGCCCCCTCAAAGCCGAGGCCATACAGGCTCGGGAAGGCAACCATCCCGCTTTTCATTTGTGAAAAGTGAGGAGCACTGGAACCCAGCCTGAGAACGAACTTTGCAACGCGATCAGATTGGGCTTCCCGATCATACCACTGCATACGCATCTCATCTCGAAGCGGCAGATGCCCGACGCCCAACACCAACTGTCACCTGAGGCTCGGCAAATGGTTCGCTGACCGTCAGTGCCGAGACTGCCCCCGCAGATGAATAAAAGCTAATCTGGCAAAAATTACTTAGACACAGTTTTAGACAAAGCCTTGTAACCTTTTGATACGTCATGTGGACGGTGTCATCATAATCCGCGTGTCGGGGGTTCAAGTCCCTCCTCCGCTACCAAATCCTCCCACAGACGAATGCGCAGCCCGGCGGTCGGTAGAGCCTGCGACAAGCTTTGTACCGCGAGGCTCCGGAATAGCGGCGCGTTCAGGAAGCCGTTGACAACACGGCCCTTAAACGCACCTTGGTCTGATCCAACCGAGGAGCCTCCATGCCCGAGCTTCACCTTTTCGGACATCCCGACAGCGGCCATGCCTGCAAGGTCGCACTGGCGCTGTCGCTGACCGGCCTCGCGCATCGCACCACCAAGATCGACATCTGGGCCGCCCCCGAGAGCCGCCCGGCAGAGTTCCTTGCCATCAGCCCCTTCGCCGAGGTCCCGGTGCTGCTGATCGACGGCGCGCCGGTGTTTCAGTCCGGCGCGATCCTGCTGGAGCTGGCGCAGCGCTTCTCGGTACTGGGCGGCGACACACCCGAAGGGGTGAGGCGCGGCCGCGAGATCCTGATGTGGGAGGCCAACCGCATCGGCATGTGCCTGCCTCAGCTCAAGGAAGCCCGCCGCCCCGGCAGCGCCGGCCTGCCGGCTGACGTGGTCGCCTGGCTCACCGCGCGCTACGAGACCGACCTGCGGAATTTCGAACGCCTCCTGGGAGAGGCGCGGTTCCTGCACGGCGATGCACCCGGGATCGGGGATTGTGCGGTCTGGGGCTACGGGCAGTGGCTCGCAGAGGCGGGGGTCACCCCTTCGCCCGCCATGGCACGCTGGCGCGATGCCATGCGCGCCCTGCCCGGCATGAAGACGCCCGAGGCGCTCTTTCCGGCCTGAGCCGCCCCTCTCACCCCTCGCCGGCGAGGTAGCGGGCGAGCGTCTCGATCTCGTCCCTCGCGCCGAAGGCCAGCGCCACGTTCTGGTGCGGCGTCTCGGGGATCAGGTCGAGGATACGGGTGGCGCCGTCGGTGGCGCGGCCGCCGGCGGCCTCGATCATCAGCGCGATGGGGACCGCCTCGTAGGCCAGCCGCAGCCGGCCCTGCCGGTAGCCCTCGCGGCGGTCGGCGGGGTAGATGAAGGCGCCTCCCTTCAGAAGGATGCGGTGCAACTCGCCCACCGCCGCCGCCAGCCAGCGCATGTTGAAATCGCGGCCGCGCGGGCCGTCCTTGCCGGCGCGCAGATCGCGCGCCCAGGCCTGCAGCCCCTCGGGCCAGTGGCGCTCGTTCGAGGCGTTGTAGGCGATGGTCGAGGTCGTGGGCTTCAGCGTCACGTCGCGGGCGCTCATCCGAAAATCCTGCCCGTCGAAGGTCGCGATCTGCACCCCCTGCCCCGTGGTGTAGCCGAAATCCAGCGAATGCCCGAACGAGGCATAGCCCGCCGCCACCGCCTCCGAGCCACGCCGGCGGAAATCGCGCGGCCCGGTGGGATAGATCACGAAGAGCATGCCCAGGGGCGCGCCGATGCCGATCGAGCCGGAGCCGTCGATCGGGTCGATGGCGATGTCGTAGAGCCCGTCGGGATCCAGCGTCT
>NZ_JBYNAH010000337.1:0-3460 GCF_059781815.1 Salipiger sp.
GTTTGGGCTTTGTGGCAGGGTCGGTTTGCAGTGCTCGGCGGATGTCGGGTTTGCGCGGGCGGGATTTGAGTATTTGGGACGTAGAGAAGATGGGGCGTCGGGAGGACGTGGCGAGGGCGGTTCGGGCTGTGAGGTCACGGTGGCGGGCGTGGCGATCGGGAGCCCGGCGCTTGTCTGGGTGTCTGGGCCGGGTTCGAGTATTTGGGACGTAGAGAAGAGGGGAGGTGTGCGCCATGGGTGAGCGGGTCGAGATCTTCGAGGTCGGGCCGAGGGACGGGCTGCAGAACGAGGCACGGGAGATCCCGGCGGCGGAGAAGATCGCGCTCGTGGACTGCCTGTCGCGGGCCGGGTTCCGGCGCATCGAATGCGCCAGCTTCGTGAGCCCGAAATGGGTGCCTCAGATGGCATCGTCGGCGGAGGTGCTGGCTGGGATCGCGCGGGCCGAGGGAGTGTCCTACGCGGCGCTGACGCCCAACATGAAGGGCTTCGAGGCGGCGATGGCGGCGCAGGCCGACGAAGTGGCGATCTTCGGCTCGGCCTCGGAGGGCTTCAGCCGGGCCAATATCAACGCCTCGATTGAAGAGAGCCTGGCGCGGTTCGCGCCGGTGGCAGAGGCGGCGAAAGCGCGCGGCGTGCCGCTAAGGGGCTATGTCTCCTGCGTGGTCGAGTGCCCGTATGACGGGGCGGTCGCGCCGGAGGCGGTGGCGCGGGTGGCCGCGGCGCTGCGCGATATGGGCTGCTACGAGGTCTCGCTTGGCGACACCATCGGGCGCGGCACGCCCGAGGCGGTGGACGCCATGCTGACGGCGGTGTTGGGCGAGTTGCCCGCCGCGCGGCTGGCGGGGCACTTTCACGACACCTCCGGGCTGGCGCTCGACAATATCGAGGTGGCGCTGGGGCGCGGGCTGCGGGTGTTCGACGCCGCGATCGGCGGGCTCGGCGGCTGCCCCTATGCGCCCGGCGCGGCGGGCAATGTGGCGACCGAGGCGGTTGCGGCGCGGCTTTCGGCGCTGGGCTACGCCCATGGGCTGGACATGGACGTGCTGGCGGACGCGGCGCAGATGGCGCGGGCGATGCGGGGCTGAGGCCACAAGGGACAACGGGACAGGAAGGACGACCGACGATGGAGCTGATCAAGGTGACCCGCGACGCGCGCGGCGTGGCGATGCTGACGCTGGCGCGGGCCGAGAAGCACAATGCGCTCTCGGCGCAGATGATGACCGAGCTCGAGGCGGCGGCGAAGGCGCTCGCCACCGAGGACGATGTCCGCGTGGTGGTGCTGGCCGCCGAGGGGCGGTCGTTCTGCGCCGGGGGCGATCTGGCGTGGATGCGCGAGCAGTTCGGCATGGATGCGGCGACCCGCAAGGCCGAGTCGCGGCGCATCGCCACCGCGCTGGCGGCGCTGGCGGCGCTGCCGCAGCCGCTCATCGGCAGGGTTCAGGGCAACGCGCTGGGCGGCGGGGTCGGGCTGGTCTCGGTCTGCGACGTGGCGATCGGCACCGATGCGGTGAAGATGGGCTTCACCGAGACCCGGCTCGGGCTGATCCCGGCCAATATCGGCCCCTATGCCATCGCCCGCATGGGCGCGACGCGTGCCCGCGAGGTCTTCATGTCGGGGCGGGTGTTCGACGCCGCCGAGGCGGTGCGGCTCAACCTGTTGTCCCGGGTGGTGGCGCCGGAGGCGCTCGACGAGGCGGTCGAGGCCGAGATCGCGCCTTACCTGAGCTGTGCGCCCTTCGCGGTGCGCGATGCCAAGGCGCTGCTCAACGCGTTGGCCGGGCAGGTAAGCGCCGCCGATCTCGATTTCGCCATCGAGGCACTGGCGAAGCGCTGGGAGACCGAGGAGGCCCGCGAGGGCATCGGCGCCTTTCTCGACAAGCGCAAGGCGCCCTGGGGCTGAGGCCGGGCAGGAAAGACACGCCGCGCCGGGCGCGCCGCGTCGCGCCTTGCGCCGCGGGCCCGGGGGCGTCAGCCTGAGCCCAGCCGCAAGGAGGCCGGACCCTGATCCAGATCGCCCATTTCCACGCCACGCTCTGCCTTGCCGTGATCTTCTTCCAGATCGCGCTGATCTTTGGCGCGCCGCTGGCCGGGGTGGCGCCGGGCGGGGCGGGCGAGGGGGCGCTGTCCTATGCCGGGCGGCTCTTTGCCGGGCTCACGGCCTTTCTGATGCTGTTCGCGGCGCTGGCGATCGTTTCGGCGGCGGGCTTTCCCGGGCTCGGCTGGCCGCGCTGGACCGGCTGGGTAACCGTCGGATTGCACGCCGCCTCCGCCGGGTTGTGCGCGCTCTCGGCGAAACCCGCCGAGCGGGCCGGGTGGGCGCCCGTCTCGGCGGTTCTGGCGGCGCTCGCGCTTGTCGTGATGACCGCCTGAGCACCGTGCTGCCGCAGCAATTGTATGCGGGAGTCGACGATAAAAATGTCGCGATCACTTTTTTGGCGCTGCCCAACAGGCCTATCAGGCTGGAAAATCACGGTTTTAACCATTTCTGAATATTTGCGCGGCTTGTTGACCCCGTCCGGCGTGAGCGATAAGTCACTCATAGCAAGGCAACATCGCCATGGTTTCCGCGCCGGACGCACGGCGCGCCTCGCAAAGGAGCCAGCAAGTGGAAGAGATGCTGAGGGAGTACCTCCCTATTCTCGTTTTCCTGGGCATCGCGATCGCGCTCGGCGCCATCCTGATCCTCGCCGCGGTCGTGCTCGCCGTCCGTCACCCCGATCCCGAGAAGGTGTCGGCCTATGAATGCGGTTTCAACGCCTTCGACGACGCGCGCATGAAATTCGACGTCCGGTTCTACCTGGTGTCGATCCTGTTCATCATCTTCGATCTCGAGATCGCCTTCCTGTTCCCCTGGGCCGTGGCCTTCAAGGATGTGAGCATGGTCGGGTTCTGGTCGATGATGGTGTTCCTCGGCGTGCTGACCGCCGGCTTCGCCTACGAATGGAAGAAAGGGGCGCTTGAATGGGAGTGAGCGACGAGCAGACGCCGCTGGTGACCGACGTGCAGGGCAGTGGAGCGCAGGCCCCGCGGCTGAAATCCGGTGCCTCGGCCCCGGCAGCCTACGGCGCCTACCGCGCCGGCGGCGACAAGGAGGTCGCCACCCAGGCGCTGAACCGCGAGCTTTCCGACAAGGGCTTCCTGCTGACCTCGGTTGACGACATCATCAACTGGGCGCGCACCGGCTCGCTGCACTGGATGACCTTCGGTCTCGCCTGCTGCGCCGTCGAGATGATGCAGACCTCGATGCCGCGCTACGATCTCGAGCGCTTCGGCACCGCGCCGCGCGCCAGCCCTCGCCAGTCCGACCTGATGATCGTCGCCGGCACCCTGACCAACAAGATGGCCCCGGCGCTGCGCAAGGTCTACGACCAGATGCCCGAGCCGCGCTACGTGATCTCCATGGGTTCCTGCGCCAATGGCGGCGGCTACTACCACTACAGCTACTCGGTGGTGCGCGGCT
>NZ_JBYNAH010000042.1:0-27033 GCF_059781815.1 Salipiger sp.
TTGACTAGCACGAGAAGATCGCGGCACGCCTCCTGCTGGTGGCGCATGCCGACCGCAAAAAGCCCGCCATCCTGCCAGTCATCGCCCGACATCTCGCGTCCCTCGGGGTGGATCCACGTGGTCTCGGTGGCCTCCGGGCGCGGCCAGAAGCCGTAGGGCGCAAGATGCCCGCGCCACTCGCGGCGCAGTGCGGTCAGCGCCGCCACCGCATCGATCAGGCCCGGGCGCGCGCCCTCCCAGTCGATCCAGGTGGTCTCGTTGTCCTGGCAATAGGCGTTGTTGTTGCCGCCCTGACTCTGGCCCAGCTCGTCGCCCGCCAGCAGCATCGGAACCCCGTGCGACAGCAACAGCGTCGCCAGCATCCCCTTCACCCGCGCCTCGCGCGCGGCGTTGATGCCGGCGTCGTCGGTGGCGCCCTCGTGGCCCATATTGTCCGAGAGGTTGTGGTTGTGGCCGTCGCGATTGCCCTCGCCATTGGCCTCGTTGTGCTTGTCGTTGTACGACACCGTATCCCAGAGCGTGAAGCCGTCATGGGCGGCAACGAAGTTCACCGACGAGGTGGCGGGGCGCAGCGAATGGTCGAACTGCACCGGGCTGCCCATCAGCCGCTCGGACAGCCCCGGCAGGAGCCCCGGATCGCGCCGCCAGAAGGCGCGCACGTCATCGCGGAACTTGTCGTTCCACTCGCGGAAGGGCCAGGGGAAGCCGCCGACCTGGTAGCCACCCTCGCCAACATCCCACGGCTCGGCGATCAGCTTGACCTGGCTCAGCACCGGATCCTGCCGGATGGCATTGAAGAAGGCGCCCTCGCGCTCGAACCCGTCGGGCTCGCGCGCCAGCGTCGAGGCGAGATCGAAGCGGAAGCCGTCGACGTGGAAGGCCTCGACCCAGTAGCGCAAGCTGTCCATCACCAGCCGCAGCACCATCGGGTGCGAGACGTTGAGCGTGTTGCCGGTACCAGTGGTGTCGAACCCGTGGCGGCGATCCTCGGGCGACAGCAGGTAGTAGCTGGCATTGTCGATACCCTTGAACGACAGCGTCGGGCCAAGCTCGTTGCCCTCGGCGGTGTGGTTGTAGACCACGTCGAGGATGACCTCGATGCCAGCGGCGTGGAAACGCTTTACCGCGGCGCGCATCTCGCGCACGTCCTCGGAGGCGAGATAAGTCCGGTTCGGCGCGAAGAAGCCGAGCGTATTGTAGCCCCAGTAGTTGCGCAGCCCCTGCTCGACGAGGTGGCGATCCTGCACCATGGCGTGGACCGGCAGCAGTTCGATGGTGGTCACGCCGATCTTTTGCAGGTGCTCGATCACCGGGTCCGAGGCAAGGCCGCGAAAGGTGCCGCGATCGGCCTGCACCACGCCCGGGTGGCGCATGGTGAGGCCCTTCACATGCGCCTCGTAGATCACCGTATCCTGCCAGCGCACCCGCGGCTGCTGATCGGCCTCCCAGTCGAAGACCGGGTCGGCCACCACCGCCTTCGGCATGAAGGGCGCGCTGTCACGGGTGTCGAGCTCGAGATCCGAACCGCCCACCGGGTAGCCGTAGAGCGCATCATCCCATGTCAGCGAGCCGCGCATCGCCATGGCGTAGGGATCGAGCAAGAGCTTTTGCGGGTTGAAGCGGTGGCCGTCCTTGGGCTTGTGCGGCCCGTGCACCCGGTAGCCATAGGCCTGCCCCGGCAGCACGCCCGGGCAGTAGCCGAAGAAGATGCCGCCTTCGGCGCGCGGCAGTTCGAGCCGGGCCATCTCCTCTTCGCCCGCGGCGTCGAAGAGACAGAGCTCGACCGCGTCGGCATGTTGCGAGAACAGGGCGAAGTTGGTGCCTTCGCCGTCAAAGCGGGCCCCGAGCTGGTCGGGGCGCGAGCGGGCGGGATCGACGCTGGCTTCGCGCGGATCAATCGTCTCGTTATGCGAGTGAAGCATGTCAGTCTCCGGGATCAGGAGGAGAAATGGGGGAGAATGCGGTCGGAGCGCGACCGGCAGGAGAGAACGGCATCCGAAGGGCAGTCGGGCAGTCGCTGGGGCATCCTGTCTGGGTCGCTCGGTTGTCTGGAGGGGCGCGAGATCTCGCGGCCGATGGTCGATGGGGAGAATCGTGGGCCGGATAATCGCTGACCCGCATGATAACCCATGCGGGCGGTTTCCGGTTCCCGCATTCTTGCGATGCTGCGTCGAATTCCGCTCGGCGGATGTGTCCCGCCGCGATCCCGAAACGGCCGGCGCGGGCGGATCGGTCGAAATCCGCCCGCCGCTCCGGCGTCATCGAAAGGCCCGCTTGCGCCCGCCGCGGGCTGCGCCTAATTCCCGCCCATGGCTTCGAAAATCTTCGTCATGGACATGCGCGACGACGGCACCTGCCGTCTCTCCCTGAGCTTCCGGGGGGATCGCGGCACGGGCATCAGCCGCCTCTCCTGCGACCTGTCGCGGGACGACCTTCTGCAGCTCGCGGTCTTTGCCGAGGCTAGCGGATTGCGCGACGCGCTTGGCGAATCCGAGCCCTCGGAGATCGAGCTCGAGGGGCTGACGGTGACCGACGAGCCCAGGCGCGGCGAGCTGACCATGCTTCGCCAGCAGGGCTATTCCGAGCAATCCGCCAAGGTCGGGCGCGCGGTGTTCCAGGCCGAGATGGCCGGCGTGGTCGAGGTCTGCCTGACCCGCGCCGAGGAGTCGAAGCATGGCGCGACGCTGCGCGAGCTGCTCTCCGAGATCACCCCGCCCGAGCCGCTACTGGCCGGGCTGAGCCCGGACATCGCCGAGATGACGCTCTACCGGCTGCGTGAAATCGCCCTGATGCTGCTCGCCGCCAAGGCGGCAGAGCGCGGTTCGTCTCTGGGGCGGCTGCTGCGCGCCAAGAAGAGCCGCGAGCGGGCTGTGGACGAGATCGGCGCCTATCTCTCGGCGCTGGCCGGCAACCTGCTGCCACGACAGGTCCGCCGTGCGCGCGAGGCACGTCTGGGGCTGCGGGTGATCGACAACCCGGGCAAGATGTCAGAGCGAAACTAGGACATCGCCGCAGGGGGCGCGACGGACGCAGGCAGGAGAGGCGCACCTTTCGGCGCGCCTCTCGATGGATCGTCGTGCGTTACTCGACCGGCAGCCGGTAGACCGACACCATGTCGCCCACAGAGGGTTTCAGGATCGAGTTCCCGCCCGACACGAAGGCCACGTATTCGGTGCCCTCGTGTTCGTAGATCGCCGGGTTGGCGACAGCGGGCGCCTCGGTGAGGTCTTCCCAGAGCTCCTCGCCGGTCTGCAGATCGTAGGCCCGGACCTTGGCATCCATGGTGGCGCCGATGAAGATCAGCCCCGAGGCGGTCACCGCCGGCCCGCCGATGGTGGGCGAGCCCCACATCTCGGGCATGTAGAAGCCGTAGCGCTGCGACGAGCCGAACGGCTTGCGCCAGACGATCTCGCCGGTGCTCATGTCGATCGCCGCGAGCTCGCCGAAGGGCGGCTTCCAGCACGGCATGCCCAAACGGTTCAGCGCGCTCTTGAGCGACATGCCGTAGGGGGCGCCGGTTTGCGGGTGGAAGCCGCTCTCGCCGGTGCCGGCCTCGCCGTTGATCTCCTCGTAGTCCTCGCGCTCGTAGAGCTGGATGTACTGCACCACGTGGCTGAGATTGACCACCGCAAGCTGGCGCTCGGGGTCGAAGCCCACGCCGCCCCATTGCACCACGCCGGCCGAGTTCGGGTAGGCCCCTGCCCCGGCGCCCTCGGTGGTGGGCGGCTGGTACATGCCGGAATATTGCATCTCGTCCCAGAGCGCCGAGCATTCGCCGAAGGAGGCGAGATCGGCGATCGGCCAGACATCGGGCAGCTTCGACTGGTCGAGCAGCGGCGCGGGTCTGGTCGGGAAGGGCTGTGTCGCGGCATAGCGCTCGCCCTCGATGTCGCCTGCGGGCACCGGGCGTTCCTCGATCGGCCAGACATCCTCGCCGGTCTCGCGGTTGACCACGAAGAGGAAGCCCATCTTGGTGGCCTGCATCAGGGCCGGGATCTCCTCGCCGTCGACGGTGATGTCCATCAGCGTTGGCGCCGAGTTGATGTCATAATCCCAGATGTCGTGATGCACCCATTGCCGCGACCAGATCACCTCGCCGGTCTCGATATCGAGCGCGGTGGTCGAGGTGGCGTAGGGAATGTCCTCGGTGCGGTTGCCGCCCCAGTAGTTGGGCGAGGGCGAGGCCACCGGCAGGTAGACGATGCCGCGCTCCTCGTCGGCGCTCATTGCGGTCCAGACATTGGCGGTGCCGGTCTTCTCGCGGATCTCCTCGGGGATGGTGTCGAAGGTCCATTCCAGCTCACCGCTCTGCGCGTTCACCGAGAAGACCGAGCCCGGAGGCGCTTCGGCCCAGTCCCAGTCATTGCCGGCCCAGCCGATGATCACGTGATCGCCGACGATGGTCGGCGGCTGCAGCAGCGACAGCGGCCAGCGGTCGTTCACGGTGTTCCACTGGTTGACGTCGAGCACGCCGCCATCGGCGAAGCCCTCGCAGAGCGCGCCGTCATCGGCATCGAGCGCGAAGAGCTGCGCATCCATGGTGCCGAGATAGACGATGCGCTGGCAGGCCTCGCCCGCGACAGGCTCGGCGGATTCCCAATAGGCCACGCCGCGGTTCTTGAGCGCCGGCTGGGTCAGGGCCTCGAGGGTCGATTGGCTGTCAAACGACCAGACCTCCTCGCCGGTGGCCGGATCCACCGCCAGCACGCGGTAGAACGGCGTCCCGATGTAGAGCAGGTCGTTGGCGTAGATCGGCGTGGCCGACCAGACCGTCGCCGGCAGATCCCCGGAGCCGTCCGAGACATCGCCGGTCTCGAGCCGCCAGGCGAGCTCCAGTTCGCCGACATTCTCGGGGGTGATCTGCTCGAGCGGCGAATATTTCGCGCCCGAGACCTGGCCGTGGAAGCTCGGCCAGCCGGTGCCGGGGGTCGGAACCTTGGCGTCCGAAGAGGGCCGGACCGTCGCGGTCTCGGCGGGGGCGTCGGGCTCGGACTCGTCGGCAGTCTCGGCCACGGCCTCGTCCGACGCTGGCGCATCGTCCTCGGGAGCGGCGGGCGCGACCTCGGCCGTGGCAGGGGCGGGCGCGGCGGGCTGCTGAGCAAATGCGGGCAGCGCGAGCAGGCTCAGGAGCGCGGTGGTGCGAAGCAAAGCGGTCATGCGACGTCTCCTTCCGGGCCGGCGACAGCGGCCATCCAGCCCAGGGCGCAGAGGCCGAGCGCCGCCAGCATCACCCATTGATGCAGCAGCCACGCGGCGACGGCGGTGAGCACGATCCCGAGCGCCAGCAGCAGCATCAGCACGACGCGCGCGCCGCGGCTGCGGGCGCGCACCATGAGCGCGCCGCCGATCAGGATGCAGAGCGCGCCGAAGGCGGCGGCGAGCGGTCCCCAGACGCCGGTGACACCGGTGAGCGGGGCGAAATAGGCGTAGAGACCGCAGCCGATGGCCACGATCGCAAAGACCATTATGACCGTAAGGCCATGACGATAGGACATGAGCGGCTCCTGTTCATGTGTCGGGGACGGTGGGCCGGGGAGCAGCGCGCCGCCACAGGTCTGAGGAGTAGGGCGGCGCGCGCGACTGACAAATTTTTGCGAGACATTCGTGAGAATTGACCGTCGGGGCCCAGCGGCGGGAACCCGCCGGCAGGGCTCGGGGTTGAGCAAACAGCCTTCTTTCCGACCGGAGCCCTTCATGCCAGCCGAAACCGCCTTCGCATCCCGCCCCACCGAGCTTGGCGCCGCGCGCTGGAAGGCTGCGGCGTTCCGGGTCAAGGATGGCATCGGCGAGGACCGGCTGAGCCTGATCGCCGCCGGCGTCGCCTTCTTCGGCCTGCTGGCGATCTTTCCCGCGATCACCGCGCTGATGGCCGTCGCCGGCCTGTTCCTGACCCCGGCGGACGTCACCGAGCAGATCCAGCAGATCTCGGCCATGCTGCCCGAGCGCGCCGCCTCCATCGTGATCGACCAGGCCAAGAGCGTGGCGGGATCCGACCAGGGCGGGCTCGGCCTCGCGGCGCTGCTCGGTCTCGGACTTGCGCTCTACTCCGCCTCCGCCGGGGTCGGCAACCTCGTCGCGGGGCTCAACGTCGCCTATGGCGAGCGCGAGACGCGGGGTTTCGTGACGCTCAAGCTCACCACCATCGCGCTGACCTTTCTGCTGATCGTCGGGCTGGTGCTGGCGCTGGCGGGCGTGCTGGTTCTTCCCGGCATCCTGGCGGTGATCCCGCTCGGCGGCACGGTGGAGACCGTGGTCTCGGTGCTGCGCTGGGTGCTGCTGCTCGGGTTTACCCTGCTGGCGGTGGCGCTGATCTATCATTTCGGCCCCGACCGTCGCGCGGCGCGCTGGCGCTGGGTCACTCCCGGCGCGGTCATTGCCTGCGTGCTGTGGATCGTGGCCTCGGTGGGCTTCTCGATCTACGCGGAGAATTTCGGCAGCTACCAAGAGACCTTCGGGTCACTGGCAGGTGTGGTCATCTTGCTGTTCTGGCTCTGGATTTCCGCTTTCGTCGTGCTGCTTGGCGGCAAGATCAACGCCGAGCTCGAGCATGAGACCCGTGCCGACACCACTAGCGGCGCACGCCGCCCGATGGGCGAGCGGGGCGCCGTCGTCGCCGACACCACGCCCGAGGGCTGAGCTCAGGGCGCCAGAAGCGCCGCCACCCGCTCGGCAATCGCCAGCGACGCGGTCAGCCCGGGGCTTTCGATGCCGAAGAGGTTCACCAGCCCCGACACCCCGTGCCGCTCCGGCCCGTCGATGCGGAAATCCGCCGCCGGCGCGCCGGGGCCCGAGAGCTTGGGCCGGATGCCGCAATAGGTCGGCGCCAGCGCGCCCGTGGGAAGCGCGGGCCAGTACTTGCGGATCTCGGTTTCGAAATGCCCCGCGCGCGCGCCCTTGACGCGGTAGTCGACCCCGTCGATCCACTCCACATCCGGGCCGAAGCGCATGCCTCCGCCAAGGTCCAGCGTCAGGTGCACGCCAAGCCCACCGGGCTCGGGCACCGGGTAGATCAGCCGGGAGAACGCCGCCCGCCCCGGAAGCGCGAAGTAATTGCCACGCGCGAAGCGCGTCTGCGGGACATGCGCGGCGTCGAGCCCCGCAATGCGGGCGGCCAGCTCGGAGGCATGCAACCCGGCGGCGTTCACGAACTGCGCGCAGCCCATGGTGAAGCGCGCGCCGCTGGCGACATCCTCGCTGGTGACCTCGAACCCTTCGCGCGTCACCCGCACGTCCGCGACCTTGGTCCCAAGGCTCAGCAAAGCCCCCGCCTGTTCCGCCTGCCCCAGAAGCGACAGCATCAGCGCGTGGCTGTCGACGATGCCGGTCGAGGGCGAGAGCAGCGCCGCCTTGCACTGGAGCTCCGGCTCCATCGCCCGCGCCTCCTCGGCCGGGATCAGCCGCAGGTCGTGCACGCCCGCGGCCGCGGCCTTGGCGCGGATGGCCTCGAGCGCCGCCACCTGCGCCTCGGAGGTCGCAACGATCAGTTTGCCGCAGCGCTTGTGCGGCACGTCATAGGCCTCGGCATAATCGTAAAGCCGCGCCTTGCCCTCGACGCAGAGCTGCGCCTTCAGGCTGCCGGTGGGATAGTAGAGCCCGGCATGGATCACCTCGGAGTTCCGCGACGAGGTGCCGGTGCCGAAGGCATCCTCCGGTTCGAGGATCAGAACCTCGGCCCCGCGCTGCGCAAGCGCGCGGGCGATGGCGAGCCCGACGACCCCGGCGCCGGCGATGATGCAGTCGACCTTGTCCATGTGCCGGTCATGCCACCGCGCCACCGCCCCGGCAAGATCAGGCGGGCGATTCCGCCCCACATCTGCGCCCGGCACTTGTTGTTTATTGCGCGCGCATGCGCGTGGGATTTTCTGCGAAGTTTCAAGACAGCTTCAACTCTTCGTGCTTCGGGCGGCGAAAACTAACAATGTTAACGTAAACGGCGGCCAATTTGATAATAACCCTTTGTTTCCAATAACCTTTCGTTTGATCAAATCCGGAAAGACACATAATCTAAACACCATTTAAACTTGAAAAATACAACCCTATATAGCCCGGGCCAGCCCACTGAGACTGACAAAACAAAACGATGGAGCTGAACAATGGCACTCAAGAAAGTTGCCCTCCCCGCCCTGCTCGCCGGCGCCATTGCCGCACCGGCCTTTGCAGGCACCCTCGAGCCGGTTGCGACCGATCCCTACGTGCTGCCGCTGTCGACCATGTCGGCCGGACGCGACTGGACCGGCTTCTCGCTCGGCGCCCAGATCGGCTATGGGGCCTTCGACACCGACGGCGCAGTCAACGCCTCGAAGGACAAGGGCCTCTACGGCCTGAAAGCCGGCTATGACCACGACTTCGGAAACTGGGTCGGCGGTGTCGGCATCCAGTATGACTGGACCGATGCAGAGCTCGGCTCGGCCGGAACGGTCGACGGATTGCTGCGCGTCGGCGGCCGTGCCGGTGTTGCCCCGCGCGACACCTTCTTCTACGGCACCGCAGGCTACGCCAAGGCCTACACCAGCGGCGGCAGCCTCAACGCCAAGGACTCCGACGGCTACTACCTCGGCGTCGGCGCAGAGACCTTCGTGGCCGACAACTGGACCCTCGGCACCGAGGTGATCTACAACCGCTTCGAAGACTTCAACGCCAAGAAGCTGGGCCTCGACGCCACCACGCTGAACGTCTCGCTCAACTACCGGTTCTGATCGCCCGAACCTGAACGAAGCACCCGCCCTGCAGTCCGGGGCGGGTGCCTATTGCAAGACAGGCCGCCGCCCCCCATTCGAACTCCGCGCACCGCGCTGCGGATCTCAATCAGACCCCCCGACAGACATGATCCTTTCCGCCGCAATCCTCGTCCTTGCCAAATGCGTCTACACGGTCCTTCAAAGGACCGCCGCGAAAGACACCTCTCTGCGCTAGGAGCGATCCGCCCTGCGCTGCGCGATAGCACGACCGCCCAGCATCAGCAAAAGCAGCGCCGGTGCCGGCTGCACCTCCCAGGCCATCGCGGCGAGATAGCAGAGATAGGGCAGGAACCACGCCGCATACCACGCCACCTGCGCCACCGCGTCCGAGCGCGTCGGAAACAGGCCCTTGGGCGCCCCCACCCAGAGCACCAGCATGACCTGAAGGATCACCAGATCGTAATAGAAGCTGTAGGGCAGCAGCAAGAATGTCCCGAGGCTGAACCAGGTGATCCAGTCGCGCAGCGTGCCCCCCTCCCCCGGCCAGCTGCGCCAGAGCAGAAGCAGCGTCAGCACCGCGACGCCCGCGTGCAGCAGATAGGCGGTGCCGGTCTCGACCCCCGCAAGACGCCCGGCGATGAAGGCGGTGGGCATCAGCTTCAGCAACAGCCCGCGCCATTCCTCCACCACGACCCGCTGCTGTTCCGTGGTCTCGGTGAAGAACAGGTGCCACGGCTCGGCGCCGTAAAGCGCCAGCGTCACCAAAACGATCGCCGACAGGCAGGCCGCCCCCGCCGCCACGATGCGCCATTGCCGGCGCAGCAGCACCATCGGCAGCGCCAGCAGCCCCAGATGCGGCTTCACCGTGAGCAGCGCCCAGCACAGCCCCGCGCCCAGCCAGCGCCGCCGCTCGGCAAGGGCCAGCGCCAGAAGCAGCAGCCCGGCGGTATAGGTGCCGTTCTGCCCGGCCAGACTGTTCACCGTCACCGCCGGCGACAGCACCACCGGCAGCAGCCAGACCAGTGGCACCCCGGCGAGCCGCGCACCAAGGCAGGTGAGCGCCAGCCCCCCCAGCGTCCAGAGCCCCAGCGCCACGAAATACGGCAGGCCCGCCGCAAGCCGCGCCAGCGGGAACATGTGCGGCGGGTAAGACCAGTTGTGCACCGAGTAATCACGCCCGAGATGGGCCTGCATCGCCTCCACATAGGCCGACTCATCGAAGAGCGTCTGCATCTCCCCCTGCCCCAGCAGGGTGCCTGCGAAATGCAGGTTCAGGAAATCCCGCCCGAGCAGCAGCCCGGCGGAGTCGAACCCGCCCGCCTGCAGGCCCGATAGATAGAACAGGTAGAGCGCGCCGCTCGAGACGAGCGTCAGCAGCAGCGTCGCGACATAGACGGGAGAGAGCGGATTTCCTGACGGCACGAGGGCCCCCTGACAACGGTCTTCCGGGGAAACCTGTCGAAGCGCCGGGCGCATCGCAACTGCTGCGCAAGCGCAGCGCGGATGTGGCGTGCAAGGTGTCGCGTTTTTGCCCGCGACGGGGCCGGAGCCCCCCGCCCTCGCGCGCGAGGACGGGGGAAGATCATCTGGCGATCAGCCGATGATGCCGTTCAGCGTGCCCGAGGGGCGCATCACGGCCGCGGTCTTGGCCGCGTCGCCATGGTAGTAGCCGCCGAGATCGACCGCCTTGCCCTGCGCGGCCGAGAGCTCGCCCACGATGGCGGCTTCGCCTGCGACCAGCGCGGTGGCGATGGGCTCGAAATGCGCCTTCAGCTCGGCATCGTCCGACTGCTCGGCCAGCGCCTTGGCCCAGTAGCGGGCGAACCAGTAGTGGCTGTCGCGGTTGTCGGGCTCACCGACCTTGCGCGAGGGCGAACGGTTCTCGTCGAGGATGCCCTGCGTCGCGATATCCACCGCGTTGCCCAGCACCCGGGCCTTCTCGTTGCCCGACTGGTCCGCGAAGAACTTGAAGCTCTCGCCAAGGGCGCAGAACTCGCCAAGGCTGTCCCAGCGCAGGTGGTTCTCTTCCATCAGCTGCTGCACGTGCTTCGGAGCCGAACCGCCGGCGCCGGTCTCGAACAGGCCGCCGCCGTTCATCAGCTTGACGATCGACAGCATCTTGGCCGAGGTCGCGAGCTCGAGGATCGGGAACAGGTCGGTGAGGTAGTCGCGCAGCACGTTGCCGGTGATCGCGATGGTGTTCTCACCCTTGGTGATGGTCTCGAGCGAGGCGACGGTGGCTTCGCGCGGCGCCATGATCTCGAACTTGTCGGCCACGCCCTTGGCTTCGAGGATCGGCTTCACATAGCCGATCAGCTCGGCGTCGTGGGCGCGGTTGGCGTCGAGCCAGAAGATGGCGCGATAACCGGTCGCCTTCTGACGGTCGATGGCCAGATTCACCCAGTCTTCGATCGGCGCCTTGCGGGCCGAGGCCGAGCGCCAGATGTCACCGGCCTCGACGTCGTGCGAATGCAGCACGGTGCCGTCGTCGAGGATCATCTTCACGGTGCCGGCGGCGGGCATCTCGAAGGTGGTCGGGTGCGAGCCGTACTCTTCCGCCTTCTGCGCCATCAGGCCGATGTTCTGAACGGTGCCGGCGGTGGCCGGGTTCAGCTTGCCGTTGGCCTTGAAGAACTCGATGGTGGCGTCATAGACCGGCGCGTAGGAATTGTCGGGGATGACACAGTTGGTGTCGGCCTCGTTGCCGTCCGGGCCCCAGCCCTTGCCACCGGCGCGGATCAGCGCCGGCATCGAGGCGTCGATGATCACGTCCGACGGCACGTGCAGGTTGGTGATGCCCTTGTCGGAGTTCACCATGTACATCGGCGGGCGCGACGCGGTCACCTCTTCGATGGCGGCGAGGATCTCGGGCGCGTCCTTGACGCGCTCGAGCAGCGCACCGAGGCCACCGTTCGGGTTCACGCCGAGCTCTTCCATCTTGGCGCCGTACTTCTCGAACACCGGCGCCAGCCATGCCTTCACCGCGTGGCCGAAGATGATCGGGTCGGAGACCTTCATCATCGTGGCCTTCATGTGCAGCGAGAACAGCGTGCCCTCTTCCTTGGTCTTCTCGATTTCCTCGGCGAGGAAAGCGTCGAGCGCCTTGGCCGACATGTAGGTCGCGTCGACCACGGTGCCTTCGGGATAGGAGACACCCTCTTTCAGGACGGTCTCGCCCTCGGCGGTCTCGAGCACGATCTTGGCGGTCGCGGCTTTCGGCAGGGTGGCGGACACTTCGTTCGAGAAGAAGTCGCCGCCCGACATCGCCGAGACGCGGGTCTTGCTGTCGGCGGTCCACTCGCCCATGCGGTGCGGGTTGGACTGGGCGTAGTTCTTCACCGCGGCCGCGGCGCGGCGGTCGGAGTTGCCTTCACGCAGGACCGGGTTCACCGCCGAGCCCTTGATGGTGTCATACTTGGCGCGGACGGCCTTTTCCTCGTCGGTCGACGGGGCGTAGGGGTAGTCGGGCAGCGCGTAGCCCTGCTCCTGCAGTTCCTTGACCGCGGCAACGAGCTGCGGCTCGGAGGCCGAGATGTTGGGCAGCTTGATGACGTTGGCTTCGGGCTTTTTCACCCACTCGCCGAGCCATGCCAGGTCGTCCGACTGCTTCTGCGCGTCGGTCAGCACCTCGGGGAAGGTCGAGATGATGCGGCCGGCGAGCGAAATGTCCTTGGTTCCGACGCTGATTCCCGCCGCAGACGCGAAGCTCTGGATGATCGGAAGCAGCGAGGCCGAGGCCAGCTCGGGTGCTTCGTCTACCTTTGTATACACAATGTCGGGAGTGTTTTGGTCAGCCATGTTTTCAGAGCCCCTCCAAGGTCATGGGAAAACGCCGGCAGATCCCGGCGGCGGATTATGCGCAAGGCATTAGCATCCCGAAGCCCGGTCTTAAAGCGCCTATCGGGGGCGTGGGGGCGGTGTTTGCGCGTGACAATGCCGCCAGATGCGCCAAAGCGCGCCCGGCTCACCCCCCGCGGCGCCGCCGCGTCATGCCGTAGGACGGATCGTAGCCCACCAGCGCCAGCCCGAAGAACAGCGCAAAGCTCAGGCAGACCCAGAGCAGCGACCAGCCGTTGAGCTCGACATAAAGCGCGAAGCGGATCAGCTCGACCGCGTGGGTGAACGGGTTCCAGGCGCAGATGTCGCGCAGCAGGGTCGAGCTCTCGGCCATCTTCCACAGCGGGTAGAGCGCCGTCGACAGGAAGAACATCGGGAAGATCACGAAGTTCATCACCCCGGCGAAATTCTCGAGCTGGCGGATCGTCGAGGAGATCAGCAGCCCCAGCGCGCCCAGCATCAGCCCCGAGACGAGCAGCGCCGGCAGCACCAGAAGATAGCCCATGGTCGGCAGCACGATCCCGAACCCGGCGGCGATGGCGAGGAAGACATAAACCTGCAGGATCGACACCGCGACCCCCGCCAGCAGCTTGGACAAGAGCAGCCACCAGCGCGGCAGCGGCGAGGTCAGCAAGAGCCGCATCGAGCCCATCTCCTGATCGTAGACGAGGCTCAACGAGGATTGCATGCCGTTGAACAGCTGGATCATGCCGCAGAGCCCCGGCACGATATAGACCTCGTAGGTAATGTAGGTCTGATAGGGCGGGATGATCGACAGCCCCAGCGCCGCGCGGAAGCCAGCGGCAAACACCACCAGCCAGACCAGCGGGCGCACCAGTGCGGCCAGAAAGCGCGAACGCTGGTGGATGAAGCGCAGCGCCTCGCGGCGGATGATGGCGAGCATGGCGGTGAGATAAAGGCTCATCGGGTTTCCTCCCCGCCGGTCATCTCGATGAACACCTCGGCCAGCGGTCGTCCCGCGCGCAGCTTGGCGGCGGCGCGATGCGCCAGCACGCGGCCCCGGTGCAGCACCACCACATCGTCATAGTCGCGGATCTCATCGACCAGATGGGTTGCCCAGAACACCGTCAGCCCGCGCTCCGCCAGCCCGTGCACGTGATCGACGATCGCCTGCCGGCTCTTGAAATCGAGCCCCACCGTGGGCTCGTCGAGCAGCAGAACCTCGGGCTGGTGGATGAGCGCACGGGCGATCTCCATCCGCCTGCGATGGCCGCCGTTGAGGTCGCGCACCTTCTCGCCCGCCCGCTCGGCCATGCCGAGCTGCGCCAGCGCGCGCTCGGAGCGGGCCTCGGCCTCGCGCCCCGAGATGCCATGCAGCGCCGCGAAATAGCGCATGTTGCGCATCACCGACATGTCGAGATCCAGCGTCGGCTGCTGGAACACCACGCCGATCTTCGACAGCGCCGCGCGCGGCTCGCGCGCCAGGTCGTGCCCCGCGACCGAGATCCGCCCCTCGCGGCTGACAAAGAGCCGGGTGAGCAGCGCAAACAGCGTCGACTTGCCCGCCCCGTTGGGGCCGAGCAGGGCGGTGAACTTGCCCGGCCTCAGGGCAAAGCTTACGCCGTCGAGCGCGCGTTTGTTGCCGTAGCTGTAGCCGAGATCGGAGATTTCCAGAGCGGTCATACGGGTCTTCTTGGTTCATCGAACCGGCCACGCGCCGGCCCGGTGGTCTGTGCCTTCCAGAGATGAGCCACAGGCGGGTGCCGGGTCAAGCCGGGGCGTGTCTTATGACCCGGTTCGCCCTATCCCCCTCCGGCACAGGCTACTGGATGGAAATCTCGACCCGCTGGCTTTCGCCCTTGCTGCCCGGGATGCGCAGGAAATAGCGCCCCGGCTTGATGGCGAGAAACTCGATCTCCATCGTGCCGGCCTCGTCGAACTCGACGCTCTCGAGCCCGAAGGGCCGGATCTCGAGCCCGTTCACCACCACCTCGTTGACCCAGATCGCCCGGAAAAAGCCCGGGCCCTCCAGCGCCAGCTCGCCAGAGCCATCGGCCTCGATCTCGAGCTCGTAGACCATCCCCGACTCGAGCGCGATCGGCCCGTCGGTGAGCGGCTGGCCGACCGAGAGCAGGATGCCGGGCATCTCGCCCTTGTTGGTGTTCGACAGCACCCCGGCAAAGCCGAAATCATGGGCGGCAGCGGGCAGGGCAAAGAGCGAGAACGCGGCGGCAAGCAGCGGGAATTTCATCAAGGTCTCTCCTTCAGATCAGATGCGGGGTGAGCGTGGCGGGACTGCCGCGCAGCTCGAGCACCCGGCTGGCGAGGCGGTCGGCCTCGTCTCTGGCATGGGTGACGAATATCGTCGCCGGGCGGTGCTCGGCGATCAGCTCTTCGGTGAGGCCGAGCATGGCCTCGGCCAGCTCGGGATCGAGCGACACGAAGGGCTCGTCCATGATCAGCATCTCGGGCGCGCCGGCAAAGGCGCGGGCCAGCGCCAGCCGGCGCTGCTGGCCAAGCGAGAGGCTGCGCGGAAACGCCTCCTCGCGGCCCTTGAGCCCCACGCGCGCCAGCATCGCGCGGGCGCGGGTGTCGCTCAGCTCGGGATGCACCAGCGTCAGGTTCTGCAGCGCGCTGCGCCACGGCAGCAGCGTCGGCTCCTGAAACACCATCGCCACCGCCTCGGGGCGCTGCACCTCGCCGTCGAAGGCGCGATCAAGCCCGGCGACGATGCGAAGCACCGTCGACTTGCCGATGCCCGAGGGACCGACCAGCGCCACCGTCTCGCCGCGCGCCACCGAGAAATGCACGCCGTGCAGCACTTCGGTCGCGCCGAAGCGTTTCGAGAAGATGTTGACCCGGATCGCGGCCTCCGCCGGCACCGCCTTCGGCGGCGGCATGTGCCGGCCCGCGCCGTTGTGCAGGTCCGGCGTCATTCGACCTCCGCGAAAAGGCCCTCGGGCAGGCTCTCGGCCTTGCCCACCAGCTCGGCGCCGCCAAGCTCGGCCATCAGCGACAGCAGCTTGCCTGCCGCCTCGCCATCCACAGGGCCGCGCGCCGGCACGCCGGCCAGCCAATCGCTGCGCAGCTGCTCGAACTGCGCGTCGCTTTGCGCGTTCATCCGCGGGCGGATCGCCTCCCAGGCTGCCATGTCTTCGGCCAGCAGCGCCTTGGCCTCGCGGCTGGCCTCGTAGAAGGCCTGCGCCAGCCCGTCATGGTCCGCCAGATAGTCGCCCTTGAAGTAGTAGCCCAAGAGCGGCACGTCCGGGTCGAGCCCGAGCGCGTTGGCGGCGGTCTCGACCGAGATCAGCTCGCGCATCCCGGCGGCCTTCATCTTGGCGAGGAAATGCCAGAAGTTGATCGCCCCGGCATAATCGCCGCCAAGGCCCGACTTGAAGATCAGCGGCGGCGCGCCGAAGACCTGCTCGGTCTCGGCCTTCAGATCCATCCCGTATTCCTGCCGGGCATAGGCGCGCAGGATCAGCCAGCTCTTGTCGAGCGGCCCGCCGGCGATACCGATCTTGCCGCCCGCGAGATCCTGAAGCGTTTGCGCCTCTGCCCCCTCGGGCACCACCACCCCGCCGACGGCGCGGGAATAGGGCACGACCACGTAATCCTTGCCCTCGGCGCGCTGCCGCGCCACCCAGATCCAGTCGGCCACCGCCATGTCGGCCTCGCCGCCCTCGACCGCGATGCGGGTGGCGCCGTTGTCGGCATAGGGCATGACCTCGAGCCTGAAGCCGTGCTTCTCGTCGAGCCCCTGCTCGGCGATGGTCGCCAGCTCCCAGTTCACGGTGCCGATCTTGAGCACCGCCGCGCGCACCACCGGCAGCTCCTGTGCCATGGCGCCAAAGGCGGTGACGCATCCCAGCGCCAGCGCGGTCAGAAATGTCTTCATGTGCTCCTCCCTGATGCCCGGCCCCGCATGCAGGACAGGGCGATGTCTCTCGCGGCCGGCGCGCGCTATTCGGCGCGGCGGCTCACCTCCTTGAAATCTGCGTCGAGGACGATGTCGAACTGGCCGGTGCCCTCGCAGATCACGTCGTCGAGATCGTAGCCGCCCTCGTCGGTCATCTCGATATCGTCGGGATCGACCTCGCAGCGCATCTCCGTCAGCATCGCGGCGATCCTCTCCTTGGCCTCCTCCGGGACCGCGTGGTCATCGGCAAGCGCCGGTGCGGCGAGGCCAAGCGCCAGCGCAAGCGCGCCGATTTTCCCGAATGTCGTCATCGTCTTCCTCCCGTGCAGGGCCGTGGCCCTCGTTGAACTCTCTGCGCGCGAAGGCCCCCTGTCCACACGACCAAAGGCCAAGGCCACGCGACTCAGTCGGGCGTGATCGCCACGCCCCAGGGCTGCTGGCCCACCTGGATCGATTTGATCGCCTTTTCCTTGGCGACGTCGATCACCGTGATGTCGTTGGAATTGCCGTTGGTGGTGACGAGGTATTCCTCGCCCGGCGTGAAGGCCATCTGCCAGACCCGCTGGCCGACCATGATGTAATCGACCACCTCGAGGCTCTCGCCGTCGATCACAGCCACGCGGTTGGCCGGCCCCAGCGCCACGAAGATCCGGCTGCCGTCGCTCTTGGCCTTGACCCCCACCGGCTGCAGCCATTCCGGCAGCACGCCGGGCACCTCGAAGCCGATCTTCTGCTTGAGCGTCGGCGTGCCATCCTCGGCCACGTCGATAACGCTCACCGTGCCGCCGATCTCCGAGCTTACGAAGAGCCGCGAGCCGTCGGAGAGATACTCGGCGTAGCGCGGGCGCTGGTCGACGAGGATGTTGTGCTTGATCTGGTAATCGCTGGTGTCGATGAAATGCGCCATGTTGGTGGTCTCGGACGTGTTGACCACCCACTTGCTGTCGGGCGAGATCGCCATGCCCTCGGGCTCGACCCCCACCGGAACCTCGGCAAGGATCGTATGCGCCTCCGTGTCGGTCACGGTGACGAGGTTGTCATCCTCGTTGGCGATGTAGAGCGGGCTGCCGCTCGGGTGGATGACGAAAAGCTCTGGGTCCGGCCCCGAGGGCAGGGTGTAGAGCTCTTCATAGGTCTCGGTATCGAACACCCGCACCGTGTCGTCATCGGAGGCGCAGACATAGAGCAGCGCGCCATCAGGCGAGAGGGTGATGCCGCGCGGGCGATTGCCGCCCGAAAACTCCTCGATCACCTCCCAGCTTTCGGTGTCGACCACGGTGATGGTGTTGCCGCGCTCGTTCGAGACGAAGGCCTCGCCGGCAAACGCCCCGGTGGCGGCCATGCAGAGCGCGGCGGAGAGCATCAGGTGTTTCATCGGTGTCCTCACTGGAATGCGGTGCAGGCGGATTCGGGTTCGTCGAGCCCCAGCGTGTCGAGCGGCGAGCGCTGGTGCAGGAAGCCCTCCTGCGGGCTGACGCTGACGGTGATGCGGTCATCGTAGAGCAGGATCGGCTGGCGCAGCTGGCCGTTCCATGCCCGGAAGGTGACCTTCTGGCCCTTGAAGGCCGCCAACTCGAAGGCGTCCGACAGGATGTACTCCTCGAGGGTCTGCGGATCGTCCGAGGAGGTCCGCGTCACCGCCTCGCCCAGCACCCGCAGCGCCAGCCAGGCGTTGTAATCCTCGTCCTGGATGTGGCGCTGCGTCAGCTCTTCGAAGCGGTTCTGGAACTGCGTCGCGCCCCAGGCCTCGTGGGCGGCGTGAATGCTGACCGGGCGCAGCCCGGCGCTGCCCATGACAGGGCGCGGCGTCCAGAGGTGATAGGGCAGGTAGGCGGCGAAATAGTCGCTGGCGTCGGCGGCGATCACCACGTCATGCGGCTCGGTGCGCTGCATGAAGGTCGGCAGCTGGCGCTGCACCAGAACGTGGCCGCTATCGGTACGCCGCGTGCCGCCGGTATCCTCGAACTCGCGTTCCTCGACGATGGTGGCGCCGAACTTGCGCGCCGCCCGGCGATAGGCCTCGGCCAGCGCGCGATCCTCGGGGTTCGAGCCCGAGACCAGCAGCCAGCGCTTCCACTGCTTCCAGATCGCGAACTGCGCCACCGCGTCGGCCTGCATCGCCACCGACGGCGCGATGTGCAGCAGGTTCGCCCGGCAGTCCTCGCCGCGGAGCGCCACCTCCGGCGCGCGGGCATTGAAGACCAGCGCCCCGGCCTCCGCCGCACGGTCGCTCAGCGCCAGCAGCTCCGGCGCCTTGGCATCGATCACCAGATAGCGGATGCCGTCCGCGAGCAGCTCTGCGAGCGCCTCCTCAGCCGCCTCGGGCGCGGCGGCCACGCTCACCGTCTCGTACGTGTGGCCAAGGAAGCGCCCGGTGGTGGCGTTGTCCTCGTCGGCGAGTGCTGCGCCGGCGAAGGCCAGGTCATCGGGCCGCAGGTCATAGCGCGAGATCGGCAGCAACTCGGGATAATCGACGCGCAGCACCGCGGCGCGGATGTCGAGCGCCTGCGCGATGCCGCCGGATAGGACCAGAAAGACCGCTGCGATGAGCGGGGCGAGCGATGTCAGCACTGTCTCCTCCCTTGCCCGGCTCCTCCTGCCGGGCGTGCCTCAAACCCTGCCGGTCAAAGGCTTTTCCCGAAACCGATACTTTTGGTTCGGTTGCGGTAACGAGGGTAGCGACGGCACGATGAGATACGACTCTTAATTTCTAAGAGGTTTCCAAGAAGGATCCGATGCTTAGACCCGCGCTCCTGCTGCTTCTGGCGCTCTCCGGCCCGGCCTTGGCCGGCGAGAAGGTCGCGTTTTTCGGCATCACCTTTCTGGATTCCTCGCTGCAGACCGCCGAACTGGGCCAGGACCCGGCGGAGCTTTCGCGCATCACCATGCTGGAGGAGCTGGTGGCGGAGCGCTTTGCGGAGGGAGGTTACGAGTTGCTGGATCTCGAGCCGGTGGCAGACGAGCGCGACCGGATCGTCAACCCGGCCAAGTGCTATGGCTGCGACACGCGCATGGCGGCTAAGCTGGGCGCCGACTATGCGCTGGTCGGCGAGGTCCAGAAGGTCTCGAACCTGATCCTGTCGATGAACCTGCAGATGCGCGACGCATCCACGGGCGAGACGGTGAAGGGCCGCGTGGTCGACATCCGGTCGAACACCGATGACAGCTGGCGGCGGGGCATGAACTACATACTGAAAACCGCATTCTTCAAGGAGGAGGAAGGATGAACAGACGAACCCTGCTTGCAGCGGGCGTGGCGCTTGCCATGATCCCCGCAGCGGCGATGGCCCACGGGCCGACCCGCCAGAAGGTCACGGTGACGACCGAGGTCGCCGCCGAGCCCGCCGAGGTCTGGGCCGCGATCGGCTATTTCCAGGATCTGACATGGCACCCGGCGGTGGTCTCGCAGAGCGGCGAGGGCGGCAACGAGATCGACGCCACCCGCGTGCTCCATCTCTCCGATCAGGGCGCAGACGGCCCCAGGATCGACGAGGTGCTCTACAAGTATTCCGACGAGAAGATGAGCTACAGCTACCGCATCACCGAAGTGGCGGTCGAGGTGTTGCCGGTGACCAACTACTCGTCGCATCTCACCGTGATGCCGCGCGACGGCGGCGGCTCGGTGGTGGAATGGCGCGGTGCCTTCTACCGCGGCTACCCCAACAACGATCCGCCCCCCGAGCTCAGCGACGAGGCCGCCATCGCGGCGGTGACCGGCGTCTACGAAGCCGGGCTGAAGGCGCTGGTCGAGCGGTTCGGTGAGCCGTCTTCGTAATCTCGCCCTCGGGCTGAGCCTCACCCTCGCCGCGCTGCCCGCGGCGGGGGAGATCGCCTTCGTCACCTGCCAGAACGGCAACGCGGTCAGCGTGCTCGACCTCGACACCGGCACCGAGCGCGCCCGCTGGTCCGTCCCCGGGAAACCGGCCGGCGTGGCGGTGGGCGGGGGTGCGGTGTTCGCCATCTCGCCTGACAGCAAGACGGTGCGCCGGTATGCACTGACTGGCAAGGTCACCGCCTCCGTGGTGCTCGACGGCGGCCCGATCGGCACCGCCTATGATGCCCGCCACGACCGGCTCTTCGTCTCCGACTGGTACAACGCCCGGCTCTGGACCCTCGACGGCACCACGCTGGAGGTCGAGGCCGAGCTTCCCGCCGGCGCCGCCCCCGCGGGGCTTGCGCTCTCGCCGGATGGAAGGCTGCTCGCCGCGGCCGAGCGCGATGCCGACCGCATCAGCCTCTACGACACGGCGACGCTGACGCTGCTGCGCAGTGTGCCGGTGGGCACCCGCCCCTTCGGCCTCGGCTTCGCGCCCGATGGCCGGCTCTTCGTCGGCAATGTCGGCAGCAACGACCTGAGCGTGATCGACCCGCAAGCCGGGGAGGTGCTGGCCACGGTCCCGGTCGGCGAGCGCCCCTACGGCGTGGCCTTCGCCGCCGGCCGCGCCTTCGTCACCAACCAGTACGAGAACACGCTCTCGGTCATCGCGCTCGCGGACCTCTCGCCCGTGGCCACGCTCGACACCGGCGAATACCCCGAGGGCATCGCCGCCACCGCCGACGGCCACATCGCGGTCGCCAACTGGTTCGACAACACGCTGAGCGTCATCGACGCGGAGAGCCTCGAGACGGTGGCGCTGCTCGACACCGCCGACGGCCCGCGCGCCTTCGGCGCCTTCCTCTTCGACGGAGACCTGCCATGACAGCCCCCCTGCCCCGCCTCCTGGTCGCCGCCGCGCTGAGCCTCGCGGCGCTGCCGCTCTCCGCGGGCGAGGCCTGGGAGAGCATCCGCGCCCAGCTCTACGGCGACCGCCCCATGCTTCCGGGCGACGGTGTGATCGCGCTCGACGCCCCCTACCGCACCGACAACGACGCCCGCACCCGCATCGCCGCGCAGGTGGCCGCGCCCGATGGCGGGCAGATCGGCAAGGTCGCTGTGGTGCTCGACGAGAACCCGATGCCGGTCTCGGCCCTCTTCGAGCTGCGCCAGCCCCAGCCGCGCTTCTTCTTCGACACCACGCTGCGCATCAACGGGCCGACGCCGCTGCACGTGGTGGCCGAGATGACCGACGGCCGGCTCTTCGTGGCGGAAGCCTTCGTCAAGACCTCCGGCCAGGGCGCCTGCGCCGCGCCTCCGGGCACCGATCCCGAGGCGGCGCTCGCCACACTCGGCGACATGGTGCTCTCGGTCGGCGAGGGCCCCGCCGCCGACCGCCTCTCCGCGCTCTCCGAGCGCCTGCGCCGGCTCGACGTGGATATCTCGCACCCCTCGCATTCGGGCATGCAGATGGACCAGATCACCCTGCTCTTCATCCCCAAGCGCTATGTCGAGACGCAGGAGATCGAGACCGAAAGCGGCGGCTATGTCGACATGACCGGCAGCATCTCGCTATCCGAGAACCCACAGGTCAGCCTCTCGGTGCCGGGCGAGACCCGCCGCGTGGGGGTCACGATGACCGACACAAGCGGCACCGTCACCACGGCGGAAACGGAACTCGCAGGGTTCTGAGGGGTTTCGCCGCGCAAGCGCGTCGAGAAATGAGGGGGCCAGCCCCCTCTTGGCCTTCGGCCAATTCACCCCCGAGGTATTTTTGAACCAAAGAAGACCGCCCCTGGCTTCTCTTCGTCAAAAATACTCCCGCCGGAGGCAGGCCGAACCAGGCCGCCACGATGAGGTCTGGCAAGGGCACAAGTCTAGCGAGGACGCCCGCAAGGGCGGAGGAGCGGCGCGCTCAGGGCTGGCCGGGATGCGGGGTGACGCGTTCGAGCGGGTAATCGAAGAAACTCCAGCCGTCAGTGCCCTCCGGCAGCCAGTAGACCGTCTTGTAACCGTATTCGAGCGCGCGCTTCGCCGCGTTCCAACTCATCCAGCATTCCTCGAGGCAGAACAGCAGGACCGGATGCAATGGATCGTCGCCTGTGGCGCTGGCAAGGCCCTCGCGAAAGTAGCGGTCGGTCACCTCGGCGATGGCGCCGTAGCCCACATTGGGCAGCCAGGTCGCGCCGGGGATGCTGTCGCGCGGCTTGTCGCGCCAGATCGTGCCCTCGGGCAGGTTCGCGGGCTTCGGCGCCTGCGGCAGCACGTCGATGAAGGCGACCTCGCCGCCCTCCCAGAGCGCATGCGCCTCCTCGGGCCCCACCACCGTGGCGCCCGCCAGCGTCGCCGGCACCTGGCCGCGATAGCCGTCCATCCGGTAGCCCTCGGGCTCGGCCACCTGGGCAATCGCGAGCGCCGGCAGCAGCCCAACCACTGCCGCCAGCGCCCGGATCACTGCCCGACCTCGCGCAGACCGTCACCCATGTCGGTGACCAGCGGCACGCCGGCCTCGGCGAGGATGGCGTCGATCTCGCCCTGATGGCGGCGGATCAGCGAGTTGAGCTTGCGCTGCCAGACCTTCTCGCCCTGCCGCACCCCCATTGTGATGCGGTAGAAGAGCTTGGGAAACTCCGCCTCGTTCAAGAGCGGGATCACCTTCAGCCCCGGATGGTCGCGCTTGACCAGCGGGCCGCCGATCGGCCCCCAGATCACCGCACCCTCGATCGCGCCGGCGTCGAGATCGTTCAGCATGTTGACCGCCGGGCTGTCGTAGCGCCGGTCGACCACCAGCTGGTAGGGCTTTGCCTTGCCGATCAGCCCGTAGCGCGCCATGTGGTTCGCGGGCGGCGAGCCCGCCACCACGCCCAGCACCCGGCCCTTCAGCCGCGGATCCGAGAGCTGCGTCACCTCCGCAAGTTCGCTCTCCTCGGGCACCACCAGCACGTAGGTCGAGACCATGTAGTGGTTGGTGTTGAGCACCAGCTCGTGGCCCTGGGCATAGCCCATCACCACGTCGCACTTGCCGGCCTTGAGCGTGTTGCGGATGAAGCCGGTGGCCATCGGGTACCACTCGTAGCGCACCGGCAACTCCAGCTCCGAGGCGATGAGCTCGGCCAGCGCGTTCTCGTAGCCCGAGCCGTCTTCCATCGACATCGGATCGTTGGCCGGATCGGCGCAAACCCTGAACGACGTCCGGGAGACAAGATCCGAGGTTTGCGCCTCCCCCGGCCCTGCATGGGAGGCCATCAGGACCGACAGCGCGACCGCCAGGAGGCCGCGCCGGTTACGAACCCATGCAAGCATTTTCCATCTCGGAGAAGACCTCGCTCTTGGCATCCTTCTTGGCCGGGCGACCGCGCCCGATGGCGCCGGAGCCATGCGCCTTGAGGTAGGTGTAGATGTCGTCGAGATAGCACATCACGTTCGGGTTGGTGCCGAAGGCGGGCATCACCGAATTCTCCGCCGCGCCGACCTTCTGGCGGCCGTTGGTCACCACGTCGACGAAATCGTAGTAATCCATCTCGAGCGCCGAGTTCTTCAGCGCCGGCGCATAGGTTGATCCCTCGCCGTCGGGGCCGTGGCAGACATGGCACTCGGCGTGGTAGCGGCGGAAGCCCGAGAAGGTCGGCCAGTCCACCGCGCCGTCCTCGGACACGTTGAAGGTGGGCACGCCGTCTTCGGTGAAGTAGCGCCCGTCTTCCTCGTAATCCACCGCGATGTTCGGGTCGTCCATCGAGACCGCGTCCGCGGCGGACAGGGCGCTTGCCGACATGGCGCAGGCGGCCGCGGCAAGAAGAAGCGTAAAGGGTCGGGTCATGGGCTGTAGGTCCTGGGAACTCTGGAAAGTGGGGACCGGCGGGAAGGAAAAACCCCCCGGTCCGTTGATGGCTGCGGATCAGTCGGGAAGGGCGAAGACCGTCAGCTGGCCACCAAGCGCGGTGTAGTCGCTGAGCGCGGCATAGCCGCCCACGGCGCCAAGACCGTCATTGGGGTTGGTGAGACCTGCCGCGAGGCCGATGCCGGCCCAGCCGCCGACGCCCGAGAGGATGCCGACATATTGCTTGCCGTCATGCTCGTAGGTCATCACGTTGCCGATGATGCCCGAGGGGGTCTTGAAGCGGTAGAGCTCGTCGCCGGTCTCGGAGTCCACGGCCTTGAGATAGCCCTCGAGCGTGCCGTAGAACACCACGTCACCCGCGGTGGCAAGCGCACCCGACCAGACCGAGAACTGCTCGGGGATCGACCACTTGATCTCGCCCGCGATGTTGTCCCAAGCGATGAAGTTGCCCATGCCGCCATGGCTGTCGGGCGCCGGGTACATCGCCAGCGTCGCACCCACATAGGGCTGACCGGCGGTGTAGCTCACGCGGAACGGCTCGTAATCCATGCAGACGTGGTTGGTCGGCACGTAGAACAGGCCGGTCTTGGGCGAGAACGACGCCGGCTGCTGGTCCTTGGAGCCAAGCGCTGCCGGGCAGATGCCGGTCGAGTTCACGTCTTCGCCGTTCTGCTCGGTGGAGTACTCGGCCACCACCGCCGGACGGCCGTAGGTTTCCGAGGCCGGGTCCATGTCGACGCCGGTGGTCCAGTTCACCGCCGGGTCGTACTTCTCGGCGACGAGCAGCTCACCCGAAACGCGGTCCATGGTGTAGGCGAGGCCGTTGCGGTCGAAATGGGTGAGAAGCTGGCGCATCTCGCCATCCATCTCCTGATCCGTGAGGATCATCTCGTTGATGCCGTCGTAATCCCACTCGTCATGCGGGGTCATCTGGTAGACCCACTTGGCCATGCCGTCATCGGGGTCACGCGCCATGATGGTCATCGACCAGCGGTTGTCGCCCGGGCGCTGCGCCGGGTTCCAGGTCGAGGGGTTGCCGGTGCCGTAGTAGACGAGATCGGCCTCGGGATCGTAGGAATACCAGCCCCAGGTGGTGCCGCCGCCGATCATCCACTGATCGCCTTCCCAGGTATTGGTGCCCGAGTCCGCGCCGACCGGCTGGCCGAGATGGGTGGTGTTCTCGGGATCCATCAGGATGTCTTCATCCGGACCCATGGAATAGGCGCGCCATTCCTGCTCGCCGGTTTCCATGTTGTAGGCGGTCACCGACCCGCGGACACCAAATTCGCCGCCCGAGATGCCGACGATGACCTTGTCCTTCACCGGCAGCACGGTGGCGGTGTTGGTCTCGCCCTTGGACGGGTCGCCATTGGTGGCTTCCCACATCACCTCGCCGGTGTCGGCGTTGAGCGCGACCACCTTGGTGTCGGCCTGGTGCAGGAAGATCTTGCCGTCGGCATAGGCGACGCCACGGTTCACCGTGTCGCAGCACATCACCGGGATCACGTTCGGATCCTGCTTGGGCTCGTAGCGCCACTTGATCTTGCCGTCCTCGTTGAGGTCGAGCGCGTAGACGATGTTCGGGAACGGCGTGTGCACGAACATAGTGTCGCCGACCACGAGCGGCGAGCCCTCATGGCCGCGCAGCACCCCGGTCGAGAAGGTCCAGGCCACCTGCAGGTCGGCCACGTTGTCCTTGTTGATCTTGTCGAGTTCGGAGTAGCGCTGGTTCGCGTAGTCGCCCGTCTGGATCGCCCATTGCGAGGGGTTGTCCATCTGGGTCATCAGGTCGTCGTTGGCGGATGCCATCGATGCGGCAAAAAGCGCCACGCCCGACGTCAGCAACGTCAGTCTCTTCATTTCCTTCTCCCTTGGGTATGTCGGCGTTTCCGCCTGTTGTCCCGAACGCGGCCAGCCATCGGCTTCGAGTGCGACCGGCTCGGGTCATCCTCCGGATCGGGCTCCTCTTCCTCCCGCCCTCACCGGAATCTCGTGTGTCTGGTCTTGAGTGTCTCCCTTACTCGGTGAACGTCGCCAGGTAGGCGATGACGTCGGCGCGCTCGTCTTCCTTGCGCAGGCCGGCAAACGACATCTTGGTGCCCTTGGCGTAATCGCGCGGCTTCTCGAGGAAGGCCGCGAGTTCCTCTGCGGTCCAGGCGCCCTTCTCGGCGGCAAGCTCGGTCAGCGCGTCGGAATAGCCGAAGCCCTCGACCGACGCGATGTCACGACCGACGATGCCGTTCAGCTCGGGGCCGACCTTGTTCTCGGCGCCCTCTCCCACTGCATGGCAGGCGCGGCACTTGCGAAAGACCTTTTCGCCTTTCTCAGCGTCGCCTTCGGCCGAGGCAATCCCGGCCATAAGGCTCAGCAGGCACGCCGTGGCGAGCAGTTTCTGGATCATGTTGGTCCTCCTCCCTTTCCAGGGTCAGTTACTTCAGTCGCGCGGCATGCCATGCGACGTGGTCCCCCGCGAACGTGTTCACGAAGAAATACGAATGATCATAACCTTCCTGCATCCGGAAGGTGGCGGGTTGGCGGCGCTTGGCGATGGCCGCGGCCAGCGCCTCGGGCTTCAGCAGGTCGAGGAACTGGTCGCTCGCCCCCTGATCCACCAGCAGGTCGCCCTTCCAGCCGTGCTCCTCCAGCAGCAGCGTGGAATCGTGACCCGCCCAGCAGCCTTCATCGTCGCCGAGATAGGCCGAGAGCTGCTTGCGCCCCCAGTCCGACTGGGTCGGATGCGCGATCGGCGCAAAGGCCGACAGGCTGTCGAACATCGACGGGTTGCGCATCGCGATGGTCAGCGCCCCGTGCCCGCCCATCGAGTGGCCGGTGATGCCGTGCTTGGCGCCGATGCCGTCGAGCCCCTCGACGATGCCGCGCAGATCCTTGGTGATGTAGTCATACATCTGGAAATGCGGCTTCCACGGGTCGCGCTTGGCGTTGACGTAGAACCCGGCGCCCTGGCCGAGGTCATAGGCCTCGTCAT
>NZ_JBYNAH010000043.1:0-26823 GCF_059781815.1 Salipiger sp.
CATCTTGGCCTGTGTCGGGAAGTGGCGGCGCACGCTCTCGGGCGGCACCGCCGCCTTGGCGGCGAGCACGAAATTGGCCGAGCCGAGCAGCCGCTTGTCCGAGATCATCGCCACCGAGACACCGTATTTGCGCGGCTCGATCGGGATCGCGACGGCGTTCTGCTCGAGCACCGCGCTGAGATACTGGCGCAGGGCACGGAACACCGGCTGGAAGACGTTGGTCAGGTCGTCATGTGCATAGGCCGGGAACTCCGGCGCGCGCTTTTCGGGCGTCATCAGCGTGGAGAGCTCGCCGGCAAGCGCGGTGAGGCTTTGGAAGATCGCCTGCGGATGGGCGTTGCGCAGTGTCATCAGGTGGCGGATCTGCGGCAGGGTGCGGTTCACGCACATCAGCAGCAGGAAATCCGAAATCTCGGCCACGCCCTTGGCGGCACCGGTCTGGGTCAGACGCCCGGCCAGCGCCTCGGCGCGGTGGCTCAGGAGGCCCTCGAGCTCGCGCAGGAAATCGTGCAGCGGCGCGCCGGCGCGGGCATCGAGCGCCGACGGGATGAAGGCCCGGTCGAGCACCACCTCGCGGTCCGGGCGGACCTCGATGATGCGCGCCACCGGGATCACCAGCTGGTCCGAGAGGTCATCGAGATCGAGCGCCAGCGTCATGCGCAGCTTGCCCACCGCCATCTGCACCGCGCGGCGATCGCGGCCCATGCTGTCGGTGACCTCGATTTCTTCGGGGCGGTAGCGCGCCGCCGATTGCTCCGCGCCGCTCAGGTCGACCTCTGCCGCGCCATGGCGGCGCGCCGGGATCGCGAGGTAGACCACCGTGTTCTTCGCGCTCTCGGGCACGTCGAGTGCCGGCGGCAAAGCATCGGCCTCGGGCACCCGGAAGGCCGCGCCGTCGGGGGTGAGGCCAGAGCAGGATTTCACCGCCAGCTTGCCCAGCTTCAAGAGCTCCTGGTCGAGCGACAGCTCGGTCACGCCCCAGCCATAGGGGGTGAGCGCACCCGCCACCCCGGAGACCAGCGCTTCGACATAGCGGTCGTGCTGCTGGAAGTGATGGGGCTGGAGGAACATCCCCTCCTGCCAAACGACCTTGTTTTCCCAGGACACGGTGGTGATCCTTCCTTGCGTTGCGGGGGCCGCGATCAGCGGATCGAGACGGTGTTGGCGCCGATGCTGACGCTGACGGCGTTGGGGCTGTCGGGGATCAGCGCGCGGCTGGCGAGGAAGCGGCTGCCGTCGATGTCGCGGAAGGCCGCGACCACGCCGATGGCGCCCGGGGCCTGCGCGAAGCTGCGGCTGTCGCTGACGCTGCGGCCGGGGGCGAGCTGGAAGTCGTCGACTGCCACGAGATCGGAGCCCAGCGTCGCCTCGGGCTCGTTGAACAGCGCGAAGAAGTCGCCCGAGCGGAAGCTGGCGTCGGAGGTGAGGTAATAGACCTTCACCTGCGTCGGCAGGCCGCCGTTCATCTCTGCCGAGGCAGAGATGCTGAGCGCCACGCCGGTGCTCGGCGGCTCGGGGGTGGAGATGCAGCCCGAGAGCGCGAGCGAGAGGCAGAACGCGGCGACGAGGGAGAAGAGCTTGAACATGGGGTGTCCTTTCAGAGTTTGCGGAGTTGGTCCTGGTAGGCGCGGGCGAATTCGCGCCCGAAGGTCGACTGGAAGTCGTCCTCGGTTTCGCGGGCGATCTGGGCGTACATCTTCTCGTAGGCCTCCCAGTAGCGGGCCTTCCTGCCGCCCAGCAGACCGCCGAGAGAGCTGCCCTGCTCGATGCGCGAGGCAAGCTGGTCGGGGCCGAGCCGGGCCAGCAGCGCCTTCAGCGCGGCCTCCATGCCCGCCATCATCGCGACCTCGTGGGCGCGGATGTCGTTCAGCGCCTCCTGGGTGGCGGCCTCGGCATCGAGATAGCCGCGCACGGTGGGGCGGATCATCGCCTCGACCGCCTGCTCGGGGGAGATCGAGAACTTCAGGGGGTTGTTGCCGCCGTTGTTGATCATCGTGCGGTCCATCCGCATCTCGCTCTTGATCGCGGCGCGGGTCATCAGGATCTCGCGCATGCCAGCGGTCATGGCGGCGAAGACGCGGCCGAGCCGGGCCATGGTCTCTGGGATCTCGGCCTCGGGAATGGCGAGATGGGTGGCACCGGCCCCCTCGAGGAAGGCGCGCAGGGCGGCGTCGGAGCCAGTGGAGGCGGGCGCGGGCTGCGGCGCGGGCGCGGCAGAGGGCGGGGGGGCCGGCTGAGGCGCGGGTGCGGGCTCGGGGATCGGCGCTGGCGTAGCCTCGGGCAGGGGCGCGGCGGGCGGCTCGGGGGCGAAGAGATCGTCCCAGTCGTCGGGGATCTGGCCCGGCTGCACCTCCGGCGCGGCGAAGTGATCCTGCGCGGCGGGGCTGTGATCGGGCGCGCTGGCTCCGGGCGCGGGCCATGCCTCGGGCGGCGTGGCATCAAGGGGCAGCGGATCGGCGGCGAAGGGATCCTCGGGGATCGCGGCGCGCTGGGCCGAGGGCTCGGCAGGCGCGCCCAGAAGCGCATCGAGGAAATCGTCGTCCGAGCCGCCAAGCGGATCGTGCGAGACCGCCTCGGTGGTCGGGGCCTGAGACGGCAGCAGCAGGCTGTCCCCGGCGGGCGGCAGCGGGGCGTCCGGGGCACTCGATGCGCCGGCGATCTCAACCACCAGCTCGAAGCTGCCGATCTGGATCACGTCGCCATGGCTCAGCGGCGCGGCGATATCGCCGATGCGCTCGCTGCCGTAGTTGAGGAAGGTGCCGTTGGTGCTCAGGTCGCGCAGGACGTAGTCGCCGCCGCGCGCCTCGAGCACGCAATGCCGCTTCGACAGTGTCCGGTCGGGATCGGGCAGCGAGAGGTCGTTCTCCTCGCCGCGCCCGACGGTCAGTGCGCCGTCCGTCATCTCGATGCGGTCGCGCCCGTCGGGCAGCGGGCCGGAGCTTGTCAGTCGCAGCATCAGGGTCATCGTTTATCCTCCCACCAGAACCGTCGGGCAGCCCATCACCACCGCGCCGCCATGGGTGCAGGTGTCCGAGAGCCGCGCCTGCGGCTTCTTGCCGGTGAGCACCTTGGTCGAGCCCTTGGCGATCATGTCCGGCGGGCCGATGCAGACCGCCATGGCGGTCGCGGTGGCGGCGGGCATCTTGCCGATCAGCACCGTCGGGCAGGGCACCAGGATGGGCCCGCCCACATGCGGGATGATGCCGGTGACCATCGGGCAGACATGGGTGTCGGTGACGCGGGCGGCGGGCAGGGTCATGGCGTGGCCTCCGCCTGTGCAGGCAGAGCGCCGTTGCCGCCGCGGGCGATGTCGAGCGCGCGCGCCAGCAGCTCGGGCCCGCGCTGCTCGACCTTGTCGTCGTCGTGGTAGAGCGCGGTCAGCGCCATGCCGAAGGCGGCGCCGCCGACCGCGCCCGGCGGGGCGGCATAGTCCTCGAGCTCGCCCGGCCCGAGCGTGCCGTCGGCCATCGAGGCGGCCATGGCGCAAAGCGCGGTCTCGTCCTCGTTGCCGGCCGCGTCCAGCGCGGCGCGGGCGGCGGCGCGGGTCTCGGTTCCGGGCTTGAAGACCCAGGCCTCGGCGGCACGCAGCGGCGCGGGCATCGGCGCGCCCTCGGGAACCGTCTCGCGCGCGGCGAGGCAGGCGAACCACGTGGCCTCGCGCGGGGGCAGGGCGTGGGACAGCACCAGCAGCATGTCGAGCAGCGCGGCCTTGGCCTCGAGCGCCGCCAGCATCTCGGGCGCGCTCGCCGAGGCCGGCAGGTCGAGCGGCGTCTGCAGCACCGCGTTGCCGGCGGCGAGCAGCTTCGCGGCAGGGGCCTCGGGCAGCTTGCGCAGACCGGCGAAGCGGTCGGTATGATCGGGGGCGCTCATGTCAGTTGATCATCGTGAGGGCGCCCTTGGCGAGGAGCAGCCCGGAGGATTTCAGTTGCGTCATGCCGCCGCCCTCGAGCTTCAGCATCCCGGCGCCCTTCAGCGCCGCCTGTCCCTTGGCCTCCATCTTGAGCTGGCCGCCGGCGGTGAACTTGCCTGTCGCGCTGGCCTTCACCTCGACCTGGGCCGAGGAGACGGTGATCTTGGAGGGCGTCATCTCGATCTTCGAGCCGCCGCAGGTCAGCACGATCTTCGACTTGGCCGAGATCTCGAGCGCGGCGCCCACGTCGATCTTGTAGCCCTTGCCGATGTCGTCGGTCTTGCCGCCCTTGACGTCGAGCGACTGGTCGCCCGCGACGCTCAGCGCATCGTCGGCCCCGACCTTGGTGGCGCGCGCCTTGGCGATCTCGATCGTCTCCTTGCCCTTGGCAACCGTGAAGGCGTGGTCGCCCTCGCGGATGGTCTCGGTCTTGTCGCCGTGGATGGTCTGGGTGAAGGTGCCGCCCTTCTTGTGCTCGAGCCCGACGGTGATCTCGGCGTTGTTCTTGATGATCTGCCTGAAATCGCGCTCGGACTGCAGGCGGACGAACTCGGCATCCTTCTTGTCCTCGAAGATCAGCTCGCTGAAGCCGCCGCCGCCCTTCGAGCTGTTGGTCTTCAGCCCCGTCTGGGTCTGGTTTCCGGGCAGCGCATAGGGCGGATCGGTGTCGCCGTTATAGACCATGCCGGTGATCAGCGGGCGGTCGAGATCGCCCTCCTCGAACTGCACCACGACCTCCTGGCCGATGCGCGGCACGCCGACCATGCCCCAGCCCTTGCCGCTCCACGGCACCGAGGTGCGGATCCAGCACGAGGCGCTGTCATCGCGGCGGCCCTCGCGGTCCCAGTGGAACTGCACCTTCACCCGGCCATAGCGGTCGGTCCAGATCTCCTCGCCCTTCTTGCCGACCACCACGGCGGTCTGCACGCCGGGATGCTCGGGGCGCGGCGTGACCTGCGGGGCGCGGAAGGCGACCTTGATGGGCTGCACCTCGAAGAGGCAGCGATAGGTGTCGGGGCTGGTCCTGCGGTCGAAGGCCAGCAGCGGGCCGAGGATCGCCTCGACCATCTCGCGGTCTTCGATATCGGCATCGATCTGCAGCTGGTGGCGGGCCGAGATCACCAGATACTCGGCATTCTCGGACTTGCGCGGATGCTCCTTGAGCTTGAACTTCGCCCCGGCACTCATCTGTCGCACGTTGCAGGCGCCGGTGGCGCGCTGGGCCTGCGCGGCGTGGCCCTCGATGCGGACCCGGGCGTGATGTTCACCGGTGCGGGTGTCGCCATGACGGCCGGGGTAGTCGTAGACCTCGTAGCCTTTGAAGGCATGCTTGCCGACCGGCAGCGCCTTGACGGTGCGAAGGTCCGACTTGGGCTTTTCGAAATCGTAATCCTGCAGCGTGACGCGGCCGGTCTGGATGCTCTCGCCGCCGCGCCAGTCGAAGACGTGGTCATCGCGGCGGCGGTACTCGGGCGCGCGGAAGTGGAAATCGATCTCGGCGTGATCCTCGACCGCGCGGTGGGCGCTGGCCTCGTCGGCGAGGATCAGAACTTCCTTGGTCTTCTCGTGGTCGTGGTAATAGTAGATGCCTTCCTCTTCCATCAGCCGGCTGAGGAAGTCGAAATCGCTCTCGCGGTACTGCACGCAGTAGCCGCGCTTGGGATAGGCATGCTTGGTGCGGTCGCGGAAATCCGAAAAGCCGTGCTGCGCGAACACCTCCTTGATCACGTCGATGACGGATTTGTCCTGGAAGATCCGGCAATTGGCGCTGCGGGTCAGGAACCACAGCCACGGTCGCACGGTGGCGCGGAAATAGCCGCGCCCGGCATGGGAGCCGAGATATTCGGCGCCGGTGCAGCGGCCCTGGAAATAGCGGATCTTGTCCTTGGGGGCGTCGATCTCGAGCGGCAGGCGCTCGCCCACCAGCTTTTGCAGGTCAAGGTCGATGTCGGGCGACATGAATTCGATGGTGGTCTCGGTGAGGCGGCTCAGCCCCTCGTCGACCTGCGCCCGCATCAGGAAGCCCTTGAGCTTGCCCGGAAGCTTGAGCCGGACCTGCCGGCCTTCGAGAACGGTGTCCTGTGCCATGCCGCTCAGGCCTCGTCCGGCAGCGTCGTCACGACGAGCTGGCCGTCGCGTTCGAGCCGCGCCACGATGGCGGGGTGGATGGCCCAGAGCGCGCCGGTCTCGAGCCCGTCGGGCAGCAGCGCGTCGAGCGCGTCCATCGAGGGTAGCGTCAGGCAGCGCACCGGGGTCGGGTAGCCGTCGGTGCCGGTGAGCATGGCGTCGAGATGCGCCTCGCCGTCGATCAGCCAGCAAGCATCGCCGATGCGGGCGAGCAGGATGCCGCCGTCGTCTCCGCCATTATTGGGATGGTCATCGCGCATCACAGGTCCTCCAGCATGGCCGCGAGGGCGGGGTCCATTTCGCCATCGCCATCGGCAGGCGTGTCAGCGTCGTCTCCAAAGGCAGCCAGCATGTCGTCGAGATCGCTGTCGTCGAAGGCGGGCAGGGCGCCGTCTTCGGCGGTGTCTCCGGGGGTGTCCGCATCCATGTCGGGCGGGGTGCCGTCGCTGTCGAAGTCAGGCATGTCGGAGCTTGCGAAATCGGCGAAGGCATCCTCGCCGTCGAAGTCCGGCAGGTCGCCAGTATCGAAATCTGGAAGGTCTCCCGCATCGAAATCCGGCGCTGCGTCATCCTCACCGAAATCGGGGAACGTGGTCTCGCCCATGTCGGGCAGGCCGTCCTCTTCTCCGAACGCGGCCATCGGATCGTCGTCGCTCGCTTCCGAGCTGTCAGGAGCGCTCGCGGTGGCGGGTTTGACCCCGGCCGGCGGCTTGCCGAAGCCGACGCTGGTCTCGTGGCCGCCCTTGCCTTTGCCGGGCGCCAGCGCCCAGGGGCCGGCGAGCATGTCGCCGCCGAGCGCCTGGAACGAGCCCTGGCGAACCTCGTTGCGGCCCTTGATCGACAGAAGCGGCATGAAGCCACGGGTGACGACCTCGGCCATTGTGCGGGTATTGAGCAGCCGCTCGGTGCAGGGCAGTGCGACCTGATCGCCATGCGCGTCGGTCATCACATGCACCGGCATGTCGCCCAGCGACATGATCTCGCCCAGCCGCATGTTCTTGCCGGATTTGGTCACGCTCGCCGCCAGCAGGGTGGCCGAGAGCACCGCCGGGTTGGCCCAGAGCATGCCGTGCAGTCCCTCGCGCAGGCTGAACTCCTCGAAGGCGAAGGGCTCGATCGGATCTGTGCGGCGGCCATAGGGATGGCGCAGCAGGAAACGCGGCGCGGCGATGCCGAGATGGCGCGACTCGGGCAGGGCGCGCAGGGCGTCCCAGGCCTCGGCCACCAGCGGGTGGCGATCCTGCTTGGCTGTGTCGAGGAAGCGCGGCGAGATCGCGGTCACGAAGGGCGCGTTCATCCATGCGGCGATCTTGCCCATGCGGGCGAGAAGCGCCGCGTGAGGCGGGGTTTCCTCGAGCGTGTAGAGCCCGAACACCGCCGAGATCGGCCCCTGCTGCGCGTCGAGCCGGGGCTCTTCGCCAAGCATTCGGAACAGGCCGCTTTCGGCGAGGTCTTCCTGCGCCGAGAGGTCGGCGGCCCATTCCTCGGCCGAGACGTCGTAGAGCACGATCTCGAGGCGCGGCCCGGTCTCGATGCGGCGGGCGAGAAACTCGAGCGCGCGCCAGGTCGCCTCGACCGCCTGGAAATCGGGGTGGTGCAGGATGGTGCGCATGGCATCCGAGAGCGCGGCATCGATGGCGGCGATCTGGCTGTCCTGCGCCGGGCTGGCGGCAGCCTGCACATGCGGGCCGACGATGCGGGCGATGAGGTCGGCGGCGGGGGAGGGGCGGCTCAGCGCGCCCTGCATGTCGCCGATCAGCGACTGGAAGGCGCTGAGGCGGCGGTCGGCGGGTACGGCGCTGCCCTTGGCGCGGGCGCGGCTGGCGGGCATCGGGCGGCCATGCGCCTCGGCCCAGCCCTGCAGCTCGGCCAGCGCGGCGGCCTCGCCGCGGGCGACGCGCTGGCGCAGGGCGGCAAGCTCCTCGAACAGCGCGACATTCTCGTAGAGTTCGTCGGGGTGCAGGTCGTCGAGCTCGCGCAGCGGAACCTCGACGGCGGCGCCATCGCGCCCGACGGGCAGGGTGAGGGTGGTGGCGAAGCCCGCCATCACCGCGTCGAGCCGGTCGACATCGAAGCGGATCGGGCGGCGGCGGGCGAGGTCGTCTCCGATGGCAAGCGCGCCGCGGCTGGCGCGGCCGGAGAAATCGCTCAGGATGGCGATGCGGAAGCGCTCGCGCGGGGCATCAAGATCCTCGGGGCGCTCGGCGCTCAGGGTTCCGAAGGGCAGCGCCTCCTCGGTCTCTTGCGAGCCCTCCTCGGCGGCGGCGTCGGGCGTTTCGGGGGCATCCTCGAGTGCGATCTCGGCGTCCTCGAAGGGCTCCGGCGCGCTCTTGGGCAGGTCATCTTCCGGGCTTTGCTCGAAGCTCATCTCTTCGAAGGCGTCGTCCATGGTTTTCGCGGCCTCGAACGCCGTTGCCTCCGGGGCGGTGCTCTCTGAGAGGAGATCGCCGGGCGTCTCGTCCTCGGCTTCGGTCTCGTCCTCAAACGCGGGTTCCGGCAGGGTGTCCTGCGCCGGACCGATCTCTTCCGCGACCGGCGCGTTGGCGAGCAGGTCGGCAAAAGCCGCATCGTTGTTCCCGGGCGCAGGCTGCTCTGCCGGCGCCGCGTCGCGCAGCGTCTCAAATGCCGCCGCGAGCGCGTCCACTTCCGGCGCGGCGGGCGCGTCGGAGGCGGCGCGCAGGGCGTCGAAGGCGGCGGTGAGCGTGTCGTTCTCGGCGTCGTCTCGCGCCGGGAGCGCATCGCGCAGGCTCTGCATGGCGCGCTGGCGCGCGACGGGGTCACTGCCCCCGGCGGGCGCGCCGACGAGGGCCGAGAGGGTTTCGGGGGAAGAGATCAGCTCGGCGATCAGCGCTTCGGCGCCGCTCTTGCCGTCCATGTAGGCCGAGAGATGCGCCAGCTGGGTGCGGGCCTCGAGCAGCTTGCGCAGCGGCGGGATCTTGCGGGCGACCTCGGCGGGCGAGAAGGCCTCCATCCGCTCGAAGGTCAGGTCGACGGAGAGGCTGCCCTCACCGGTCAGGGTGTTGGGTACGGTGAAGGCGGCGCGGGGCCGGATCGCCTTCATCCGGTCGTCGAAATTGTCGCTGTCGATCTCGAGGAAGCTGCGGTCGGCCACGGCGGGCAGCGGCTCGGCGGGGCTGCCGGCGAGATCGGCCATGACGCCCATGACGAAGGGCAGCTGGACGGATTTCTCCGAGCCGTAGAGCTCGACATCGTATTCGATCTGCACCCGCGGCGCCCGGTTGCGCGCGACGAATTTCTGACCGCTGTTCGACATCTGCAAGACCCTCTCGGCTGGTTGCGGCGGGGCCGGGGCGGAGATGCCGCGGCCATCGTCACCCTGTTAGTGCCGGGCAGGGGCCGGGAGGTTCGCGCGGTCGGGAAAAAAAATTGCGCCCGGACGCGGGGCGCATCGCGAGGTGCCCCGCACGGCGGACATGCGGGGCGCCTCGTGGCGTGGAAGGGCTCAGGCGAAGTCGTAAGTGAACTCCGCGCCCTGCACATCGACGGCGACGCGACCGACCTTGCCGCCTTCCATCATGCGGGTGAGGAACTCGGTCGAGATTTCGGGCAGCATGGTGTTGGTGACGATGGCGTCGATCATCCGCCCGCCGCTCTCGAGCTCCTGGCAGCGCGACACGATGGTCTCGACCACGGCATCGGAATAGCTGAAGGGCACCGCGTAGGTGGCGGCGACGCGCTTTTCGATGCGGCCGAGCTGCAGACGGGTGATCTTGGCGATCATGTCGGGGCTGAGCGGGTAGTAGGGGATGGTGACGATCCGTCCGAGCAGCGCCGCCGGGAAGACCCCGAGCAGCGGGTCGCGCAGCGCCTTGGCGATGCCCTCGGGCGCTGGCATCAGCTCGGGGTCGGCGCAGAGGTCCATGATCACCTCGGAGCCGACATTCGAGGTCAGCAGGATCAGGGTGTTGCGGAAATCGATCATCCGCCCCTCGCCATCCTCCATCACACCCTTGTCGAAGACCTGGAAGAACATCTCGTGCACGTCCGGGTGCGCCTTCTCGACCTCGTCGAGCAGCACCACCGAATAGGGCTTGCGCCGCACCGCTTCGGTCAGCACGCCGCCCTCGCCATAGCCGACATAGCCCGGCGGCGCGCCCTTGAGGCTCGAGACGGTGTGGGCCTCCTGGTATTCGCTCATGTTGATGGTGATGACGTTCTGCTCGCCGCCATAGAGCGTCTCGGCCAGCGCCAGCGCGGTCTCGGTCTTGCCGACGCCGGAGGTGCCGGCGAGCAGGAAGACCCCCACCGGCTTCGACGGGTTGTCGAGCCCGGCGCGCGAGGCCTTCACGCGCTTGGCGATCATCTCCATGGCGTGGTCCTGTCCGATCACCCGGCTGGAGAGGTGCGAGGCGAGGTTGAGCACGGTACGGATCTCGTCCTTGACCATGCGGCCCACCGGGATGCCGGTCCAATCCGCCACCACCGAGCCCACCGCCTGCGCATCGACGATGGGCAGCATCAGCGGCGCCTCGCCCTGCAGCGCGGCCAGTTCGGCCTGCTTGCCGTGCAGCTCGGCGAGCACCGCGTCGCGCTCCGGCCCGGTGAGCGGCGTGCCGGCGCTCTCGGCCTCGGCGGGGGCGCTCGCGGGGCCGTCGACCGGCTGGGCGCCCTCGCGCAGGCGGGCGCGCAGCTCGAGGATCTCGGTGACCAGCGCCTTCTCGGCTTCCCAGCGCTCGGTGAGCTCTGCGAGGCGCGCGGTCTCTTCGCCAAGCGCGGCTCGGGCGCGGGCCTCGCGGTCGCCGACCTCGGCCCCGGCGCTGGCATCGCGGGCGATGATCGCAAGCTCGGTCTCGAGCGCGTCGATGCGGCGCTGGGCGTCGTCGACCGGGGCCGGCACCGCGTGCAGGCTGATCGCCACGCGGGCGCAGGCGGTGTCGAGCACGCTGACCGATTTGTCGGGCAGCTGGCGGGCCGGGATGTAGCGGGCGGAGAGCTTCACCGCCGCCTCGAGCGCCTCGTCGAGGATCTGCACCCCGTGGTGGCGTTCGAGCATCGAGGCCACGCCGCGCATCATCAGCACCGCCCGGGCCCCGTCGGGCTCGGCGACCTGCACCACCTGGAAGCGGCGGGTGAGGGCGGGGTCTTTCTCGATATGCTTCTTGTACTCGGCCCAGGTGGTGGCGCCGATGGTGCGCAGCGTGCCGCGCGCCAGCGCGGGCTTGAGCAGGTTGGCGGCATCGCCGGTGCCTGCTGCGCCGCCGGCGCCCACCAGCGTGTGGGTCTCGTCGACGAACATCACGATGGGCACGGGGCTTGCCTGCACCTCGTCGATCACCCCGCGCAGGCGGTTTTCGAACTCGCCCTTCATCGAGGCCCCGGCCTGCAAGAGGCCCACGTCGAGAGACAGCAGCCGTGCCTCGCGCAGGGCGGGGGGCACGTCGCCGCGGGCGATGCGCAGGGCGAAGCCCTCGACCACCGCGGTCTTGCCGACGCCGGCCTCGCCGGTGAGGATCGGGTTGTTCTGGCGCCGGCGCATCAGCACGTCGACGATCTGGCGGATCTCCTCGTCGCGGCCGACGATCGGATCGATCTCGCCGGCGCGGGCCTTCTCGGTGAGGTCGGTGCAGAACTGCGCCAGCGCCGCGCCGCCGCCGAGCTGCGCGGGGGTGCCCTCCTCGGTCCGCTCCGGCGCAGGCACCGTCGCCACCTCCTCGGGAGAGCCCGCGAGCAGATCATTGAAACGCTCGGAGAGGGCCTCGGGGCCGATCTTGCCGAACTCGGGCGAGATCGACTGCAGCACGTTGCGCAGGCGTGGGGTCTTGACGATGCCAAGCACGAGGTGCCCGGTGCGCACCTGCGTGGCGTTGAACAGCAGCGAGGCATAGACCCAGGCACGCTCCACCGTTTCCTCGAGATGCGGCGACAGGTCGGAGACCGCCGTGGCCCCACGCGGCAGCGCGTCGAGCGCGCGCACCAGATCGGCGGCGACGCGGCCGGGGTCGAGGTCGAACCCGTCGATCAGGCGGTGCAGGTCGCTGTCCTGCCCCTGCAGGATCTGGTGCAGCCAATGCGCCAGCTCGACATAAGGGTTGCCCCGCATCTTGCAGAACACGGTGGCGCTTTCGATGCTCTGATAGGCCAGCTTGTTGAGCTTGCCGAACAGGGCCACGCGGCTGATTTCGGTCATCGGTTCGTCCTTCTTGGTGTCTTGCGACGTGTCGGGGCGCGGCTCAGGGCAGGGCCCGCTGCGGCGCGGTGAGGGAGAGATCACAGGCGTCGTTGGCGGGGCGCTGGCCGATCCAGCTGGTCAGGCCGAGCCGGGCGCTGCCGCCGAGCGGCGAGGGCGGGACCTCTTCGGCGCGCAGCACCAAAGTGGCCTCCCAGTCGAGCGTGTCGCCGGCATAGGCGCGGATCAGCGCGGCGAGGCGCTTGAGGCTCTGGCCGCCGGGCAGCAGGCGGCGGTAGTCCTCGAGCGAGAGCGGCCCGATGCGGAGGCGGAACTTGGCCTCGCGCGACCAGACCTTCTCGCCGAGGCTGGCGCTCTGGCCGAGCACCGCGCCGCCGAGCGTGCCGCGATCCTGCGGTTCGAGATGCAGCCAGGAGCCCACGAAGCTCTCGATCTCGACCTCGGCGCCGAGAAAGCGGCGCAGGATGGCGGCGAGCCCGGCCTCGCTGCGCGGCGCGGCGCCGAGCAGCCCGGCAAAGTGGCGCCGGGCGCTGTCGGGCATGGCATCGCGGCAGTCGAAGGCCTCGCCTGCGACGCCGGCGAGCGCGTCGAGCTTCTCGCCGAACGGGTCGTCGTCGGGGCGGTCGAAGGAGGGCGCGGGCTCGGCGCTGGCCCAGGCGCGGTAGAACAGCGAGATCATCCGGTGGTGCAGCATGTCGGCAAAGCCCACCAGTGCGCCATCGGCGTTGTTGCGTTGCCGGTCGCGGGCGTATTCCGTCAGGTGCAGCGGCAGCGCCCCGTGCGGGCCGAAAAGGCCGAAGGCCTGCTGGGTGAGCCGGTCGCGCCCGCTGCGCGCGTCGGGGCCGAAGCCCGAGATCGTGGAGCGCGGGAAGGCCAGCTCGGGATCCTGCCCCAGCCGCACCGGATCCTGATCGGGACGCCGCGAGCGCCCGAGCCGGGGCCTCTCGGGATGCGCCGCCTCGATGAGGCGCAGCGCCTGGAACAGGTGATGAGACTGGGGGGCCTCCCTGAGCGCGTCGAGGCGGCTCAGATCAGCACCCGGCGGCCGCTTCTCGGCATCCATCGCGCGATGTCTCCCCGTTGCTGTGAGTGAATGACGGTCTCGGTGAAGCTGTTGAGCGAGACGTATTTGGCAAAGAACGCCTCGAGCACCGCGCCCAGCAGGTAGCAGCCGGTGCCCTCGAAGAAGCTCTCGTCGAAGCCCACCCGCAGCTCGAGCCCGCGCACCGCGGTCGAGAGCACGCCGTCGGCCATGCGCCGCACGATGGGGCGCGAGGCGACCGAGACCAGCCCCTCAAGCTGCGCCGCCATCGAGGGATCGCCGAGCGGGGCGTAAAGCCCCACCAGCTCGCGCAGGGCGGCGGCACCGGTGCCGCGATCGGCATCGGCGATGGAGAGGTAGTTGAGGCTCAGGTGGCTGATCAGCTGCCACGCGCGCTGTCCCTCGGCGAGGCTCTGGCGCGGGCGGGTCGGCGGCACGATGGCGCGGATCTCGGTCACCGGGCCGCCATCGGGGAGGAAGAAATCGGTGCTGCCGGCGCCGATCGGGGTCAGCAGCGGCAGGTCACGGTTGGTGCAGAGCGCGGTGACGGCGAGTTGCTCGATGCGGCCCGGATAGGGCGCCTGCGACCGGTCGGCGAGCGCGAGGTAGAGATCGCTGCCGAGATAGGAGGTGCGCTGGCCCTTCAATCGCTGCTTTTCGGAGCGCTGCCGCATGCGGCGGCGGATGCTGTAATAGGCGCTCTGCTGGTCGCCGAAGGGGGTGAAATCCTCGGCGCTGTAGAACGGGCGGAAGGTCACGTCGTCGGCATCGTCCCCGGCGATCCCGGTGACACTGTCGAGGCGGTAGATCTCGTAATCGAGCGGCGCGGTGCGGTCGGGGATGACGTGATGGTCGATCTCGCGGCCCGAGACCGGCACCCGGTCGCAGCGCTTGGGGAAGAGGTTGATCGCGGGGACGGCGTGCAGGTCGAAGCTCGATGGCGTGACGGATTTCAGCGCCGGGTTGCCCTCGGCAAGCAGGATGTAGAGGTCGAGGTCGTTGCCTTCGGTGCGCTGGATGGCGGGGCGCAGGCCGCAGAGGTCGATGAAGAAGAAGCGCTGCGGCATGGCGAAATATTCCTGCAGCAGCCGGTAGCCCTCGAAGGACTGCCCCGGCACCGGCAGCAGCGCCTCTTCGGGATCGAAGCCGCGCGGGCGGATCTCGCGCCCGAGCGGCAGCGACCAGTCGGCGCGGCGGTCGGTGGAGCGCCCGGCGAGCGCCACGCCCTGACCCAGAATGGCCTCGTAGAGCCGCCACGGCTCGGCCCCGGCCCCCGCGAGGAACAGCGTCAGCCGGTCGAGCGGCAGCGCCGAGAGCGGCGCACCGCCGCTGCGCGCCAGCCGCAGGCGCAGCGCCGCCTTGGCCTGGTTGCCGGCGCCCAGCCCCGCCGCCACCAGCTCGGAGCGGCCCTCGACATACTCGGCCTCGGTGATCTCCACCGGCCAGAGCGTGGCGTCCTGCGCGGTGGTGAAGCGGCAGGCGGTCTGCTCGCCCTCGAGGACCTGCCCGCGCATCAGCGTGCCGCGCGGCAGGGTGAAGCCCTCGGAGAGCCCGCCCTGCGCGGTGTCGGGCTGCAGCCGCGCCACCATCATCGAGGGCGTGGGGGCGAGGAAATGCGGGTAGACGATCTCGAGCAGGTTCTGGGTGAAGGCGGGGTATTGCAGCTCGAGCTCGAGCTGCACCCGCGCGGCCATGAAGGCCGAGCCCTCGAGCAGGCGTTCGACATAGGGGTCCATGACCTCGAGCTGGTCCATGCCGAGCCGCGAGGCGATCTTGGGATAGGCCTCGGCAAACTCGGCGCCCATCTCGCGGACATATCCGAGCTCGCCCTCGTAATGGCGCAGAAGGCGGGAATCCATTGCGCTACCCCTGTCGGCTGACGGTGACTTCGCCGGTCGACATGTCGAGCGCGGTGCGAAGGTAGAGATCGACCGGCAGCGGCTCGGCCCAGAGCTCGCCGCGGATGTCGAAGGAGACGATGGCGCCGGAGCTGGCGCGCTCCTGCCGGACCACGATCTCGAGGCTGTGGGGCAGGATGCGCGGCTCGAAGCGCTCGATGGCGCGCCGGATCGCCTGCCGCAGGGTCTCGGCGCGGCGGCGGGTCTCGTTGCGGCCCGAGACCGCGGGCAGGCCGTAATTCACCACCGAGCGGGCGACATGCGGAAACGCCTCGAGATCGTGCTCGGCCTCGAGATTGGCGCAGTTCAGCAGCCAGGCGAGGTCGCGCTGGATGATCTGGCGCAGGCGGCTGACATCGATCATGCGGTGGGCGGCGGTGTCGGTGGCCTTGTCCGGCGCCTCGTCGGTGAGCCGGTCGAGCAACGAGGGCTGCAGGCGTTCGGCCAGCATGCGATCAGCCATCGCGGGCCTCGCCGGGGTCGGGGGCATCGGAGGGTTCTGCCGGGGCGAGGCCGAGTGTCAGCTCGCGCAGGTCCATCAGCGCGGTCTCGCCGGTGTCGGTGACGAGCAGCCGCTGGCCAAGCCCGCCGAGCACCCGCGCGCCCTGCATGCGCCAGCCGGTGGCGGCTGAGAGCCTGTGGCGGGGATCGGGGCTGGAGGGCGAGCCGGGGTAGCGGGTGGGGATCAGCGCGAGATCGCTGCCGCCGTTCCCCCAGAGCACGGTGGCGGGCATCCAGACCCGGTCGCGCAGGTCGGCGGGCGGCTCGAGGGTAAGGCGTTGGATGGCCGCGAACGGCGCCCAGTAGTAGCGCCCGTTGACGATCAGCTCGCAGACCGGGCCGAGCCGCGGGTCGGCATCGGCGATCCAGTCGCAAGGGGCACCGTCAAGCGTGCCGGGCAGGGCGGGGGCGGCCTCGAAGGCACGCTCACGCAGCGCTTCGGCGGCGGCGTATTCGCCCTGGGCGTGGAGCCTCAAGGCCTCGATCAGCGCCGCGAGCCAGTCCTCGGGGTCGCCCAGCACCATCGGCGCGCGCTGGCCGGCGAAGACCTCGTCGCGCTGGCGCTCGCAGATGATCGCGGCGCGGTACATCTGCGCCATTGTGCCGGCGGCGGGGTCGAGCGTTGCGGCGGTGCGCAGCTGCTGGATGGCGCGGGGCCAGTCGCCCTGCACGCAGAGCAGCTGAAACAGAAACACGCGCAGGCGGGCTTCCTGCGGATTGCTCCGGATCTCGTCGCTGAGCGCGGCGAGCGCGGCATCGGGATCGCCGTCTCTGAGAAGCGTTTCGGCATGCATGGGAGGAGCCTTTCGGTCGGGGAGGAGCCTGCGAAAAAGCGGATGTCTCCGGGCGCGGCGGGCGCGCCCGGAGCACGGGATCAGACCACGTAATCGGCCTTGTTCTTGACCTGGCTGAACTTGGTTTCGCCCTGGTCGCCCGACGCCTTGGAGAGCTTGCCGGTCTTGTCCTGCTTGTAATACTCGACCTTGATGGCGCCGTAGTTGAAGATGACGGTCTCGTTGCAGTTGTCGTCGCCGTCGGAGCCTTCCCAGGTCATGTCCTTGACCATGACCAGCTTGAAGTGGAACTTCATGAAGGTGGAGCCCGAGGCACTCTTGGAGCCGCCGGAGCGGCGCAGCTCGATGATCGCCTCGTCGAAATGGGTGCCGTTGCACAGCGTGCTGAACAGGCCGCAGGAGGCGGTGTCGGTCGATTTCGAGACCTCGAAATCCTTGAACCAGGCCTTGCCCGCGCCGCCGCCGCCGGTGGCGGAGCCGATGTTGATGTTGTTCTCGGCTCCGAAGTTGAAGGAGACGATCTCGAAAGCCTTCTTTGCGGCCATCGCCTCGTCATGGGTTTCGCCCTGCACCCGGGACTGGCCGGGGAAGTACATGTAAGCGTCGAACGCCATTGGAGTTTCCTTTCGTCAGAATGGTTGGACGGTGGGGGAGAGCGGCCCGGAACCATGCTCCGGGCCAGGGGGACAGGGGCCAGAAGCCCGGGATCAGCTCATTCGCCCTTCTGCGAGGGCAGTTTCGAAACCAGCCGCAGCGAGACCGAGAGCCCCTCGAGCTGGTAATGCGGCCGCAGGAAGAACCGCGAGGCATAGTAGCCGGGGTTGCCCTCGACCTCGTCGACCAGCACCTCGGCGGCGGCCAGCGGATGACGCGCCTTGACGTCCTCGGGGGAGGTCTCGGCGTTGTAGTCGACGTAGTTGTTGATCCAGTTCTGCAGCCATTCCTGCATCTCGTCGCGCTCGCGGAACGAGCCGACCTTGTCGCGCACGATGCATTTCAGGTAATGCGCGAAGCGGCAGGTCGCGAAGAGATAGGGCAGCCGCGCCGCGAGGTTGGCGTTGGCGCTGGCGTCGGGATCGTCGTATTCCGCCGGCTTCTGCAGCGACTGGGCACCGATGAAGGCGGCCATGTCGGTGTTCTTGCGGTGCACCAGCGGCATCATGCCGTTCTTGGCGAGCTCGGCCTCGCGACGATCCGAGATGGCGATCTCGGTGGGGCATTTCATGTCCACGCCGCCATCGTCGGTGGGGAAGCTGTGGGTCGGCAGGTTGTCGACCGTGCCGCCGGATTCGACCCCGCGGATGCGCGTGCACCAGCCGTATTCCTTGAACGAGCGGGTGACGTTGCGCGCCATGCCGTAGGCCGCGTTGACCCAGCAATAGTTCTCCGAACCGGCACCCTCGGTGTCTTCCTCGAAGGCGAAAGCCTCGACCGGCTCGGTCTTGTCGCCATAGGGCTGACGGCCAAGGAAGCGCGGCATGGCAAGGCCGAGATAGCGGCTGTCCTCGCTTTCGCGCAGCGAGCGCCAGGCGGCGTATTCCGGGGTCTGGAAGATCTTCGACAGGTCGCGCGGGTTGGCAAGCTCCGACCAGCTGTCCATCTGGAACAGCGACGGATCGGCCCCGGTGATGAACGGCGCGTGCGCCGCCGCCGCCACCTTCGACATCTCGCCCAGCAGCTCGACATCCTTGGGGCTGTGATCGAAATGGTAATCGCCGACGAGGCAGCCATAGGGCTCGCCGCCGAACTGGCCGTATTCCTCTTCGTAGAGTTTCTTGAAGATCGGCGACTGGTCCCAGGCGGTGCCCTTGAACTTGCGCAGGGTCTTGGAGAGATCCTTCTTCGAGATGTTGAGCACGCGGATCTTCAGCTGCTCGTCGGTCTCGGTGTTGTTCACCAGATAGTGCAGCCCGCGCCACGCGCTCTCGAGCTGCTGGAAATCGCCGTGGTGCAGCACGAGGTTGACCTGCTCCGTGAGCTTGCGGTCGATCTCGGCGATGATGCCCTCGATCGAGCGCAGCGCGTCGTCCGAGACCAGCGTCTCGTTGGCCAGCACCTGCTCGGCCAGGGTGCGCACCGCCTCTTCGACGGCGCTGCGGGCCTGATCGGATTTCGGGCGGAATTCCTTTTCCAGCAGGGCGGCGAACTCGCCCGAGCCGAAGATCGTCTCGGCGGTGTCGGTGGCGGCGTCTGCGGCGGCGGCGTTGGTCTGCATCTCGGTCATGGCCTAGTCCTCGGTCTCGGAGGACGGTGCCGGGGCCGAGGCCAGGGCCTTGAGCAGGCTCGGGTCCTGCAGCAGCTGGGTCACCAGCTCCTCGGCGCCGGTCTTGCCGTCCATGTAGGTGGTCAGGTTGGAAAGCTGGGTGCGCGCCTCGAGCAGCTTGCGCAGCGGCTCGACCTTGCGGGCGATGGCGTCGGGGGCAAAGTCGTCGAGGCTCTCGACGGTGATGTCGACGGCGAGATTGCCTTCGCCGGTCAGCGTGTTGGGCACGGTGAAGGCGGCGCGCGGCTTCATCGACGACATGCGGTCGTCGAAATTGTCGGTGTCGATCTCGAGGAACTTGCGATCGCCCACCGCCGGAAGCGGCTCTTCCGACTTGCCCGAGAGGTCCGACATCACGCCCATGACAAAGGGCAGCTGGACGGATTTCTCGGCGCCGTAGAGTTCGACGTCGTATTCGATCTGGACGCGTGGCGCGCGATTGCGGGCCACGAATTTCTGACTGCTGTCGGCCATGGTCTGGGCTCCCGTGTTGATCTGCAAATGAGTGCCCGCGCGTGGGGGAAAGGTTCACGCGGGCCGGAGATTATTCGTCGCTTTCCTCTTCGAGCCCGCCGATCAGCGCGACGTTCTCGACCCCGAGCGGCGCCATGTCCTTCATGATCGAAAGGAAATCCGCCGAGACGAGCCGCCGTGCGCGCGTCAGCAGCAGCGGCACCGGGCTCGAGGGTTCGGTGCGGGCGTAGTAGTCGATGATCCGGTCGATGGCGCGTTTGACGTCCTCGGGCGTGGCGATGACGCCGGGGGTGCCGCCGCCTGCCGCGGCGCGGGGAACGGGCATGGAGGCCGGGGCGCCTTCCGGCATGACCGCGTCGGTCAGGTCCCCGTCCCCATCCGAGGCCGGCATCTCGGCATGTTCCGAGAGGCGCCGGGCGATCTCGCGCAGGGCGCGCTCCAGCGGTTCGAGATCCGGCCCGTCGCTGCCGATATGGGCATCGAAGGCGGCCGAGATGGCGCGCGCATGCTCGAGGCTGGTCTGCACCGCCGCGGCCCGCGCGGCGAGCGCCTCGGGATCGCTGTCCATGAAGGCGGCGGCGATGGTCTGCGGCGTCGGCACATCGCCGTCGGCGGGGGCGGGCAGCTCGCCCTCGGCGATCTTCACGTCGCGCAGAGAGACCCGTCCGAAGGCGCGGCTCTCGGCCAGCGGCGCCGCGCGCAGCGCCGCCAGCACCGTGTCGCGGTCGGTCAGCCCCAGCACCGCGTTGACGCGCATGGTCGGATCGTCGTCATCCTCGGCGTCGAGCTGGGGATGCACGCTCTCCCAGTGCTCTTCGAGCCCGTGGCGGATGTAGCCCAGCACCGTCTCGAAGCCGGTGAGCCCCTCGGTGCGCAGCGTCGACGTGGCGAGGATCACCGCCACCCGCAGGTCGCGGCTGCGGCCCAGCAGCGCGGCGGCGGCGCGGGCGACCTCGGCGAAATCCGGGTCCTCGGCGGCGATCACCGAGTCTCCGATCACGCGCTCCTCGCCGGGCGCATTGGCCAGCTCCAAAGCGGTGAATTCGGGGTCGTATTCGAGGTCGCGGCCGCTCGGCGCGTCGGGGTCGATGGCGGCGAGGCAGGGATCGAGGTCAAGCATGGCGGGGCCTTTCGCGGGTCAGGTCAGGGCGGCGCGCAGAAAAAGCGCGCGCTCGTCGGGGTCGGAGATCGCCTCGGAGAGGGTTCGGGCCAGCGCCTCGAGGCTCGGGGCTTTGCGGGCGCTCTTGCGCACCAGCACCGGGGCGATGGGGCCGAGATGCGGCTTCAGCAGGTCGGTGAGGCGGGTGAGCGCGGCGTCGGGCAGGCCCGGCGCGGTGCCAAGCGCGGTGGCGTCCTGCGAGAGGGCGCTCTCGATGGCGCGGCGCAGGGTCTGGCGCTCGGCCTCGTCCTCGAACTCGGCCAGCACCGCGGCGATCAGCTGCTCCGTCGTGGCAGCCTTGGCGGCGGCGCGGCGGGCAATCACCCGGCCCATGGGGCCGAGGCTGCCGGTCAGGTGTTGCTCGAGCCGCGCCAGCGTGCCGCCGCTCATCCTTGTGAGCATGGTCTGGGTCAGCGTCGCATCGGGGGCCCGTGCGCTGGGCGCGGCCTCGATCAGGCCGGTGCGGTCGGCGGCGGGCAGGATCGCCGCCAGCGCCGCGCGCATGTCCTCGGCGCGGGCATAGCGGCGTTCGGGGTCGACATTCATCGCCGTCATCACGATGTGGTCAAGCTCGGCGGGCAGGCTCTCGTTGATCTCGCCCGGGCGCGGCGCCTGGCCTTCGCGGACGGCGGCGAACAGCGCCTCGACGCCGCCGCCCTTGTAGGGCTTGCGCCCGGTCAGCAGCTCGTAGAGCACCACGCCGCAGGCATAGATGTCGGCGCGGGCGTCGATCTCGCCGCCGGTGAGCTGCTCGGGCGCCATGTAGGAGGGCGTGCCGACCATGCCGGCACCGGTGGCCTCCATCGCGGTCAGCCGGGCGATGCCGAAATCGGTGAGCTTCACCGTGCCGTCATCGGTCAGCATGACGTTGGCGGGCTTGAGATCGCGGTGCACGATACCGGCGCCGTGGATGCCGGAAAGCCCGGCAAGGATCTGGGCGAAGATCGCATGGATCTCCTCGAGCGGCAGGCGCGTGCCCTCGGCCAGCCGGTCTTCGAGCGTCACCGAACGCACCCGTTCCATGACGAGGTAGGGCACGCCCTCCTGCTGCAGGAAGTCGAACACGGTGACGAGGTTGGGATGCTGCACCCGGCCCGCGGCGCGGGCCTCGCGGGCAAAGCGGTCGAGCCAGTCCTGGCTGCCCGTCGCGCCGATCAGGTGCTGGTGGATGGTCTTGATGGCGACGGGGCGGTCGATGTCGGGATCCTGCCCGGCATAGACCACGCCCATGGCGCCTTCGCCGAGCACGCCGTCGATGCGGTACTTGCCGACCATGCGGCGCCCGCCGCCGGGCACGATGACCGTGGCGTCAGACATCGATCATGCTCATCGCGCGTTCGAGGCTGCGGCGCATCCGGTTGAACGACACCGACAGCGAGCTGATCTCGTCGCGCCCGGGCTTCTTGTATTCCTCGACCGAGAAATCGCCCATGCTGACCTTCTCGGCCACCTCGGACATGCGGCGCACCGGGCGCAGCACGATGCGGCCGAGCATCAGGTTGGTGAGCACGAAGACCAGCAGGAAGACCCCGGCGAGCCCGACGATCAGGATGATCCCGGTCTCAAGCGCGCGCTTGTCCGCCAGTGCCATCGGCGCCGAGATGATCTGCGCGCCCACGGTTTCGCCCAGCTCCCAGCCGAAGCCGTGATCGGGGCCGTAGAGATCGACCATGGCGGGCGGCGCGGCCTCGGGGGTCGAATGGCAGCGCAGGCAGCCCTCCTGGTAGATGGTCAGCGGGAAGGCGACTGTCAGGAAGCGCCCGTCCTCGCGGTCGACCACGGTCGAGAGCTGCTCGAGCGAGGGATCGGCGCGGAACTGGTCGATCAGGTCCTTCTCGAGCGGCGTGGGCAGGTCGGCGGGGTTGGTCGGGTCGAGCGCGGCTTCCTTGTAGCTGAACTCGGGGAAATGCTGCTGCACGTTGGCAAAGACCGAGCGCGCCGCGAAGGAGGTGACGGTCTCGGGCAGGAACAGGATGTCGTTGTCGTCCGAGAGCAGCGGGTCGATATTGGTCAGCGTGTAGGAGCGCACGGCCAGCGCGTTGGCGCGCAGGAGCTTGATCGACTCCTCGATCTCGTCCACCGCCGAGTCCTGCACGAAGCGGTAGGAGAGGCCGGCGGCGGCGCCGATGCCGATGACGCAGGCCAGAAGCAGGACGATGTTGTACTTGAAACGCAGGCCCATTGGCTCGCTCCTTTGGTTTGCGCGACAGCGCGCGGGGTGAGGGGCTGCGGGCGCGTGGCCCGGGTGGCGGGTCAGGATCTGAGGTCGAGAAGCTGGCGGCGGTTAAGCACGCCGGTGGCCTCCTCCGAGCGGCTCTGCTGGAAGTCGGTGATGGCCTCGCGGGTCTGGGGGCCGAAGATCCCGTCGACGAGGCCGCGGTAGAAGCCCCCGGCACGCAGCTCGCGCTGGATGCCGCGCTTGGCCGAGCGCGAGAGCGATTGCTCGAGGATGCGCAGCTCGTCGAGGGTCTCGGCGGGCAGCTCGGGCGCGGGCGTGGCCTCGACCACCGGCTCGGGCTCTGCCACGGGTTCAGGCGCTGCCACCGGGGCGGGGGCGGCAGCCGGGGCCGCGACGGGGGCCGGTGCAGGGGCAGGTTCAGGCTGAGGCTCCGGTTCGGGCTCCGGTTCGGGCGCGGCGCGCAGCAGGATGCGGTCCGACGGCAGGTCCGAGAGCGTCACCCCGTCCTTGGTGAACATGCCACGCAGGATCGTGCCGAGATCGACCTCCTCCTGCCGCGCGGCGGCCTCGAGCACTGTCAGCACCGGGCCGAAAGCGCCGATCTCGGCGACCACCACGGCGCCGGCGCCGGGCACCGGGGCGGGCGCGCGCTCGACCTTGCTGATGCCGCCCGGCAGTCCGGAAGGCGGCGCTGTCACGGTCAGCACCACCGCGCCGCCCTGCTCGGAGAGCGCGGCGGAGCGGGCGAAGGCGAGCGTCGGGATGGCCTGCGTAAAGAGGTCGGTCGAGCGGCCCAGCGTGGCACCCGCGGGCAGCACGTAGTCGCGGCCCTCGAAGATCACCGCGGGGGCATCGAGATAGACGAAGGTGGCGCGGGAATCCTCGGCCTCGCGGGCGAAGCGCTTCAGGATCGAGCGCAGCTGCGCGTTGTTGGGATCGGCGGCGCGCAGGGTCTCGGCGCCCATCAGCTGAAGCTGGGTCTGCACCGCGTCGGCCCGGGCGCCGCCCTCTCCGACCGAGATCACGAGCGCGACCGTGCGGTCGCTGGTCTGGGCCGCGCCGGGCAAGGCGGCGAGCATCAGGCTGAGGGTGGTCAGGACAACGCGGGCAAACATGGCGGGGCCTCTCTTCCGTTGGCGTCGTGGCGCCGGAGCGGAGAGGCAGGGGCGGGGGAGAGCGCGCCCGGCCGGTCTCGGCTCCGGTCATCCCGTAGGTGCCCGGAGCCGAGAGAGAGGTTCATGTCATGGGGGAAATATTTTTCCGCGAGGCGCGGGTCAGTCGTGGCAGGCCGGGGCGCTGGCCTCGACCGCGCGCAGCGCCTCGCAGGCGTCGACCATCGGCACGTCGCCATGCATCACCACCGCGCCGTGCAGGGCGTGGGCGATGTCGGGCGCGGCGAGATCGTGGTGCCGGGCGCGCAGAAGCGCCACGACGCCGCTCACATGGGCGGCGGCCACCGATGAGCCGGAGACGTAGCGGTAATCGTTGTGCGGCGCGGCGCTGATCACGTCGACAGCGGGCGCAGGCACCTGACGTTCGGTGCCGTGGCCTGCAGCGATCACCCCCGGCAGCGAGGCCGGGAAGGTCGGCTCCGCGCTCTCGCCCCAGGCCGCGACGACGATCATCCCCGCCGCCTCCGCCGCCTCGACCAGCTCCTGCAAAAGCGGGTCCGGCGGGCCGCCGAGGCTCATGTTGAGCACGTGCACGTCGTTGAGGATGGCGAAGTTCAGCGCCCGCGCCAGCGAGAAGCTGTTGCAGCGCCCGCCCATGCCCTGCGGCTGCCAGCAGGCGCGCAGCCCCACGAGCTCGGCCTGGGGCGCGACGCCGATCATGCCGATCTCGTTGCCGGCATCGGCGGCGATGATGCCGGCGATGGCGGTGCCATGCGGCTCGGCGGCGCTGCCTTGCGCGTTGCCGACGAAATCGCGCAGGTCGGCGAGGCGGCCGGCGAGATCTGGGTGGTCGCTGTCGATGGCGCTGTCGATCACGCCCACGCGCACGCCCGCGCCGGTGCTGAGCCGGTGCGCGGCAGCGGCGTTGATCTGGCGCAGCGCGCTCTGCATCGGCAGGAGGGGATCGCGGTAGAGCGCCTCGAAGACCTGGAAATCGTTCATCCGCTGCACCGTGCGGATCTCTGCATCGGCCCGCATCCGCGCGATCAGCGCGTCGAGATCGGGGGTGCCCTCGGTGTCGACCACGAGGCAGTGCACGGCGAGCGATTGCAGCGGCCACTCGGCGGTGAGGGTGACGTTGAAGCGGGCCTCGATGCCGGCGGCGACGGCGCTCAGCGCGTCGGGATCGGCCAGCGGCACGGTGAGGATCAGGTGGGTCTGCGTGGCGATGCCGTCCGCCGGAACCAGCCGCCAGGGCGGCGCCTGCTGCGCCTGCACGGGGGCGGTGAGCAGGAGGGCGGTGAGCAGGGCAAGGACGGCACGCAGCATGGGGATCACTCGTCGGGGGCGGCGAACAGAACCTCGGGCACGGCCATCAGCTCCTGCGCGGCGGTGGCAAGGTCGGCGTCGGCGGCAGCGGCGGCGGTGTAGACACCGGTCTCGGAGGGGCCGTCGATCAGGGTCAGCCCATGCGCGGCGAGAAGCTGCGTCAGGTCGTCGGCGGAGAGATCGCCCGCAAGCTGGAACTTGATCGCGGGCCCGGTCTCCGAGCCGCTGGTCAGCGTCTGGTAGTCGTCGCCCGCCGGCTGGAACAGGATCACCGCGAGCAGCACGCAGGCGGCAACGCCAAGCCCTCCGAGCGTGTAGCCCCCGCGAAGACCGGCGAACCAGCCCTTGGCCTGCGGCCGGGGCGCGCGCGCCTTGGCCTCGGCGTCGATCTGAGCGCGCAGCGCTTCCCAGCTGCGGTCGACGGGGGCCTCAGAAGGGTCGACGGTGGCGACCTGCTGCGCGAGATCGTGCTGCCGCGCCACCTCGGCCGCGAATTGCGGAGACACCCGGGCGTGGTGCCTGACCATTTCGGCCTCGTCTTCGGGCAAGCTGCCATTGACGTACCACGGGATCAGCTCCCAGGCAGTCTCATAGGCCTCTGACCTCGGTATGTGGTTGGAATCATGCAACTGCGTTCTCCGAACTCTGGTGCGCATCGTCCGACAGCATCTCGCGCAGGCGCTTGCGTGCCGTCATCATGCGCGTCTTCACCGTGCCCACCGGGCACTCGAGGATTTCCGCGATCTCCGTGTAGAGATAGCCGTTATAATAGGTGAGCTCCACAACCGCGCGCAATTCCGGCGTCAGCTGCTGGAGCGCGGCGGCGAGATCCTTCTTGTGCATCACCGATGTTTCGGTGTCGCTGCCGTCGGCCACAAGTCCTTCGTCCAATTCCACGTCTCCCTTGCGCTTGCCGAGCTTCTGGCGCTGCTTGAGCGACATTCGGTAGGCGATGCCGAAGATCCACGACGAAGGCTTCGACAGGCCCTGGAAGCGGTCGGCGGTGCGCCAGACGGTCATCAGCGCATCGTTGGCGACCTCCTCGGCGGATTCGGCGTTGTCGGTGATGCGGCGGGCGAAATGCATCAGCTTGGGAAAGTACTGCCGATGCAGTTCCTCGAACGCCGCCACATCACCTTCTGCAACGGCAGCCAGCAGGGCCTCGTCGCTCCGGGGTTTGGGGCCGGTGCGGGCGGCCCTGAGTGAATTGAGTATGCGCATGCCAAAATGATCGCTTTGCTGTCTGCGGTAATGGGTGCCCCGACGGTTGAAAAAGGTTCATCGGATCAACAGAAAATGTCGGGCGCCGGGCTACCGGATTGAGTCAAATTCCCCGACGGGGCCTGCCTGAGAGGCGTTGGCATCGCTCTGTCTGCCCATCACGGGCCGGGTCAAATTCCCCGCAGAGACCAGGGCGGGAAACACGCCGGCGCGCCTGCCTTGAGGGGCCTTGGCGGTCTGCGGATCATGCGGGATTAGCCTCATGATGCTCCTCTCCTGGTTGACGCCTTGCCGCCGGGTTGGACCGTCGGATCGGTGTCGAGCACACCGCGAAGTGGCTCTCAAATAACTGTACGCCATCGGGAATGCCCGAACCGTTGTCACGACCGTTGTAATCGGCGTTGTAATTGACGCAACGTCGCCCTTGGAAGGATTGGCAATCCTGAGTTGTTTTGCTTTTGCATAATTCGAGGGCGTTTTGAAAACCCTGTCGCCGCGCCGCAACGTCGATTCGGCCCGGTGCGGCGCCGAAACGCAACACGGCCCGGACGCCGTTTGGGCTGCCGGACCGTGCGCGGGGGAAAGGGGAGGACAGGGGGATTACTTCAGCACGTGCCAGACGCCGCCGACGCCGGGGGCCGCATCGACGAGATGTACTTGGAAACC
>NZ_JBYNAH010000338.1:0-3417 GCF_059781815.1 Salipiger sp.
GTGCTGCGGCGCTACGGCGGCGACGAGATCGTGCAGGAGCTGGTGCTCTCGGCCTTCGACAGCCCCTACTGGACCGTGGCCTTTATCCTGTTCATCGTGTTCTGCCTGGGCTTCCTGCTCGACTGGATCGAGATCACCATCATCATCATGCCGCTGATGCTGCCGATCATTCAGGGGCTGGAGCTAGCGGTGCCGGGCTACGACCAGGTCCGCGACCCGCAGGTCGTCTGGTTCGCGATCCTGGTGGCGGTGACGCTTCAGACCTCGTTCCTGACGCCGCCAGTGGGCTTTGCGCTCTTCTACCTCAAGGGCGTCTGCCCGCCGGGGGTGTCGCTGGCACATATCTACCGGGGCATCATTCCCTTCGTGATGCTGCAGCTTCTGGGCCTGTTCATCGTGTTCGAGTTTCCGCAACTCACCACCTGGCTGCCCTCGGTCGCCTACGGCGACTAGCGCCACGCATCATGAGCCTGAGGCCGTGCGGCCGCGCCCCATCCGGGCGCGGCCGATTTCGTTTCTCTGCGCACCGGAATCCGATGCCACCCTGCCGCGTTCAGACCCCGAGGGCGCGCAACACCCCCGGCAGAGCCTCCGGCAGATCCTCGGCGATCAGCCCCGGCCCGAAGGCCCGCGCCGCCTCCACGTGCAGCCAGGCGCCCGCGCCCGCTGCCTCGAAGACCGTCAGTCCGCGCGCCATGAGGCCGGCGATCAGCCCGGCAAGCACGTCGCCCGCGCCCGCCGTTGCCAGCCAAGGCGCGGCGCGTTCGCCGACGCCGGCGTTTACCGCGCAGCGCCCGTCCGGGGCGGCAATCACCGTGTCGGGCCCCTTGAGCAGCACCACGCAGCCCGCCCGCCGCGCCGCCTCGCGCGCCGCGTCGACACGGGAATAGGCCGGCCCGGCCTCGGCCACCTCGCGCAGCCGCGCCGCCAGATCGGGGAACAGGCGCGCAAACTCGCCACCATGCGGGGTCAGCACGCAGCCCTTGTGGAGCAGCCCGAAAAGCTCTGCCGGGTCGTCAGCGAAGGCGCTCAGCGCATCCGCATCCAGCAGCGTCGGCCGCTCTGCCTCGAGCGCCACCGGCACCAGATCGAGCGCCCGCTCGAGCCCGAGCCCCGGCCCGAGGCAGAGCGCGGTGATGCGGTCGTCTTCAAGCAACTCGGACAGGTCGTCCGCGCCCTCGGCCCGCCGCAGCATCAGCGCGGTGATCTGCGCCGCAATCTCCATCTGCGCCGCACCCGGGCCGCCCAGCGTCACCAGACCGGCGCCGACCCGCAGCGCCGCCCGCGCGGCCAGCCGGGCCGCGCCGCTGCGACCGAAGCCGCCGCTGAGCACCAGCGCGTGGCCGTGGCTGAACTTGTGCCCGGCCCCGGCCTTCGACAGCCCCGCCGGAGCGGTGACCTCGGCCACCCGCTCGCTGCGCGGCGCACGGCTCCGGCGTTGCTCGAGCCCGATCGGCACCACCACGACCTTGCCGCAGAGCTCCGGCCCTTCGTCCAGCACATGCCCAAGCTTGCGCGCATGGAATGTCACGGTCAGATCCGCCGCCGCCGAGGCCGCCTCCAGCACCTCGGGCAGGCCCACGAAATGCTCGTCGCGCAGCACCCGGCCGCTGTCGCTGCAAAGCCCGCTCGGCAGGTCTACGGCGACGATCAGCGGGGTCCAGTCCGGGCGCTCGGTGGCGCTCATCGCGGCGCCCTCGCCGCGCAGCTCCGACAGGTCGAGCAGCGTGACGCCGAGGTCGCGGATCGGACGGCTCAGCCCGGTGCCGAAGAGCGCGTCGACGACCAGCGCGGCGCGCCGGCTCGACGGCTCGAAGCCAGGCTCCAGCGGCAGGATCGGACCGATCTCCTGCCAGCGCTCGGCGTTGCGCCGCGCATCGGGCGGCAGCCGGTCCGGATCGCCGTAGAGGTATAGCTCTACCTCCCATTCCCGCTCGGCCAGCAGGCGCGCGATGACGAATCCGTCGCCGCCATTGTTGCCCGGACCGCACAGCACAACCGCCCGGTGCGCGCGCCGCGACAGTTCCGGCCATTGCCGGAAAACCGCTGAAACCACGCCCGCTCCGGCCCGTTCCATCAGCTCCAGACCGCTGACTTCGCCCGAGCTTATTGCCGCCGTCTCCACCGCCCGCATCTGCGCGGCTGTCAGGAGATCTGCCATGTCTTCCACCTCAAGTTTTCATTTCGCCCTTTTTGAAGGCATGTTGCGCAAAATTCACGCGGTCGATACAAATCGCTCTATGCACCCCCTGCCCCTGTAGGCTATCCGATTGTGGCAGCCCGGCAGAAATGATCTGGCAGGGTCCGACACGGGATTACGAGGAGAGATAGACCATGAAAAAGGTCGAGGCGATCATCAAGCCGTTCAAGCTCGACGAGGTCAAGGAAGCGCTTCAGGATGCTGGCATCCAGGGCCTTTCGGTTCTCGAAGTGAAGGGCTTTGGCCGCCAGAAAGGCCATACCGAGCTGTATCGCGGCGCGGAATATGTGGTCGATTTTCTGCCCAAGGTGAAGATCGAGGTCGTGCTTGACGACGAGCTCGTCGACGCCGCCATCGAGGCCATCATCTCTGCCGCCAAGACCGACAAGATCGGCGACGGCAAGATCTTCGTGAGCCCGATCGAACAGGCCATCCGGATCCGCACCGGCGAATCCGGCTCGGACGCGCTCTGAGCGCGCGCCCCCGGGCGGCCGAACAATAATCATACCGGACCCAAAAGTCACAGAAAGGGAAGAAGGGAATGAGCATCAAGGACGTTCTCAAGCTTATGAAGGACGAGGAGGTCGCTTACGTCGACATCCGCTTCACCGATCCGCGCGGCAAACTGCAGCACGTGACGGTGATTGCCGATGAGGTCGACGAGGATTTCCTCGAAGAAGGCTTCATGTTCGACGGTTCCTCCATCGCTGGCTGGAAGTCGATCGAAGCATCCGACATGAAGCTGATGCCCGACACCGACAGCGTGTATATCGACCCCTTCTATGCCGAGAAAACCCTCTGCATTCACTGCTCGGTGGTCGAGCCCGACACCGGCGAAGCCTATGAGCGTGACCCGCGCGGCACCGCCCAGAAGGCCGAAGCCTACCTGATCTCCTCGGGTATCGGCGACACCGCGTTCATGGGCCCGGAAGCTGAATTCTTCCTGTTCGACGACGTCAAGTTCTCGGTCTCGATGAACAAGGTCTCCTACGAGGTCGACGCGCTCGACGCCGCATGGAACACCGACACCGACTACGAGATGGGCAACACCGGCCACCGTCCGGGCATCAAGGGCGGTTACTTCCCGGTCAACCCGATCGACGACGCGCAGGACCTGCGTTCCGAGATGCTCTCGACCATGAAGCGCATCGGCATGAAGGTCGACAAGCACCACCACGAGGTGGCGTCGTGCCAGCACGAGCTTGGCCTGATCTTCG
>NZ_JBYNAH010000339.1:0-3415 GCF_059781815.1 Salipiger sp.
GCGCGGCCGGGGCAACCAGGCCAGGCGCCGGGGCGGCGGCATGCGCGGCGGGCGCGGCATGGGCCAGGCCCTGATCGGCGGCCCAGGCGGCTTCTTGCTCGGCGGCCCAGGCGGCGGCCTCGGCTTCTTCCTGACGGCGACGCTCGCGGCGCTCGGACTGCGCCGCCTGCATGCGCTGAGCCGCCGACACGGTCGAGCTCGCGCCACGGCCCAGCAGCCGCAGCAGCGTGTCATAGGCCATCACGGTGCCAACCAGCAGGAAGCGCCCGATGGCGCTCAGCTCGGGCTTGGTGAAGCCCAGCACAAAGGCGCCCATGGCGACGATCCCGGCGCCCAGCACCAGCATGACGACCTTCAGCCCCAGCCCGGTCCCGACCGGCAGGATGCCCAGCACGGTGCCCATCATCATGTCGCCGAAGAGCCCGCCCAGCCCGAAGCTGTGGGTCCATTCCGGGCCGACGGTCTGGCCGGCGGCGTAAACGGCAGAGAGCGCAATCCAGATCGGGGCAAAGACGATGCGGGAGAGCGCGCGCTCTTCGCCCTGGTGGAGGGCGAGGCGAGCCCCCCAGACCATGAGCACGAGCGCGAGACCCCAGCTGCCCCAGCCGACGATCATGAATAGCGGTGCGGCGATCGAGGCGCCGATCCGGCCCATCCAGTTCTGCACCGGCGCATCGGTGGCCGAGAGCCAGGAGGGATCGTCGGGCGTGTAGGACCCGATCATCGCGGCGGCCATCAGGCCGAGGGCGATCAGGGCCAGTCCGGCAAGCTCCTTGCCGCGCTTCTCGATCGCCGCCTGCATGTTGCTGTCGAAGAGGGGGTCACGCCCCCGTGCCTGATATGCCATCGCTCGCCTCGTCTTTTTCTTATTGCCCATAGAGACAGTCACGGATCCGCGTGAGTCCCTGTTCGGTCTGCTCCCGGTCTGCCACGAGGGCGACCCTGATATATCCCTTGCCCGGATTGCCCGCCGCGGTGTCGCGCGACAGGTAGGCGCCCGGCAGCACCCGCACGCCGGTCTCCTGCCAGAGCTTCAGCGCCGCCGCCTCGCCATCCTCGACCGGCAGCCAGAGGAAGAACCCGGCCTGCGGAGGCTCGTAGCCCGGCACGTTGCCGAAGATGCGGTCGGCCATGTCGAACTTCTCGGCATAGAGCCTGCGGTTCTCGACCACGTGGGCCTCGTCGGCCCAGACCCGCTCGCTCACCCGCTGGATCGGCAGCGGCAGCGGGGCGCCGGAATAGGCGCGCAACTGCTTGATGCGCTTCATGCATTCGGGGCCCCCGGCCACGAAGCCCGAGCGCAGCCCGGGCAGGTTCGAGCGCTTCGAGAGCGAATGGAAGATCACCACGCGCTCGGGGTCGGCCCCCATCTCGTGGGCGACCTGGAGCGCGCCGGCGGGCGCGTCGCCGCGGTAGATCTCGGAATAGCACTCGTCGGCGAGGATGCGGAAATCATGTTTCTCGGCCAGCGCGATCAGCCGCTCCCAGTAGCCGCGATCCGCCACCGCGCCCTGCGGATTCGCGGGCGAGCAGATATAGGCCAGCGCGGTGCGCTCGAGCACCTCTTCGGGCAGCGCGTGGTAATCCGGCAGGTGGCCGGTCTCTTGCGTGGCGTTCACGAAGACCGGCTCGGCCACCACCGAGACGGTGGCGATGGCGTAGACCTGGTAAAACGGGTTCGGGATCAGCACCGCCGGCTGCTTGCCGTGCTTCTGCTCGGGGCAGAGCGCCATGGCGGCGTTGTAGAGCCCCTCGCGGGTGCCGTTGAGCGGCATGACCTGGGTGGCGGGATCGACGCTCACGCCATAGCGGCGCTTGATCCAGTCGGAAATCGCCTGCTGCAGCTCGGGGGTGCCGTCATTGGGCGGGTACTTGGCGAACTCGGAGACGTGCTCGGCCAGCACCGTGCCCACCCAGTCGGGGAACGGGTGCTTGGGCTCGCCGATGGACATATGCGTGACCTCGCCGCCCGGCGCATGCGCATCGAGCAGCGCCCGCAGACGCGGAAACGCATAGGGCGGCAGGTTCGAAAACCGCTCGGGAAACATGGCAAATAAGCCTTTGACTGCCTGCAATACTGCTTTTTATCCGGGATCGTTTTCGCCCCGATTTGCCGCCACGATACGGGAAGAACCGGGCTTGCGTCCAGCGCTCTGACCACGCCCGCGCCGGCTGTGGCGGGAATGCCGCAACCGGATGGAAACGACCCAAGGCCCCTTCCGCGTTGTATTTCTGCCGGGATCGTCGGGGCGGTTTTTTCGCGTCACGTGGCGGATGGGGCGGGAGGGGGCGCTGCCCCCGTCGCGGCAGAGCCGCGACTCCCCCGAGGTATTTTTGAACCAGAGAAGAGGCGGGGGTTGGTCTGCGGGTGGCTTGGGTCAGGCCAGGGCGCGCTCGGTGGCGAGGCCCAGGCGCAGCAGGCGATCTTCCTGCATCGGCGGCGCCATCAGCGACAGCCCGCAGGAGGGGGTGCCGGTGGGCAGCGTGAGGGCGCAGCCGCCCATGACATTGCCGACGCGGGTGTTGCGCAGGGCCAGCAGGTTGGCGGTGACGTAGTATTCGCCCTGCTCCATCAGCTTGTCGATATTGGGCGGCAGGATCGGCGCCGTCGGGCAGAGCACCGCGTCGAAGCCGGCGGTGGCGCGGGCATAGGCGGCGCGGGCGGCGGCCATGCGGTCGAGCGCGCGCAGATAGGCCGCGCCGGTCACCGGCTTGCCGCCCTCGAAGCGCTCGCGGATCGGCGCGAACATCTTGTCGGGCGCCGCCTCGATGGCCTCGCCCCAGGTCGCCCAGGCCTCGGTGGTGTAGAGCACGCCCGCATCCTGCATCGGGATGGCGATCTCGGGCACGTCGAGATCGACGATCTCGGCACCGGCGGCGGCGAGCTTGTCGAGCGCGGCCGCGTGGGCGGCGGCGGGCTCGGGGCTCATGTCATCCAGAACGATGGTGGTCAGCCGCGCGAAGCGGCGGCCTTTCAGCGAGGCGCCGCGCAGGTCGGGGGCGTCGCGACCCTCGAGCGCCGCGAAGGTCAGCGCCGCGTCCTCGACGCTCTGGCAGAGCGGACCGACGGTGTCGAACGCCACCGCCAGCGGCACCACGCCGTCGAGCGAGATCCGGCCCGAGGTGGTCTTGAGCCCGACGAGATCGTTCCAGCAGGAGGGGATGCGCACCGAGCCGCCGGTGTCGGAGCCGATGGCGGCCGCCGCCAGCCCGAAGGCGACCGAGGCGGCCGCGCCCGACGATGAGCCGCCGGCGACGGCATCCGGATCATTCACGCAAGGCGAGGTCGCGGTCATCGGGTTGAGGCCGAGCCCGGAGAAGGCGAGCTCGGACATGTGGGTCTTGCCGAGGCAGACCAGCCCCATCGCCGTCGCCACGTCCAGCACGGCGGCATCGCGGGCGGGCACCCTGCCCT
>NZ_JBYNAH010000044.1:0-26621 GCF_059781815.1 Salipiger sp.
GTACCATCTCGAGATCTGCGGCGACATTCTCGTCAAGAGCGCCTAGCAGCTCAGGAAACGATAGATCGTCAAGGTCCAGGTACTCGCATCCGGCATACCTGATTGTATTCATTTCAATCGAGATGGTCTGATCTGTCTCTGCATGCGCAGATGAATAACCGACAGCGAGAGCGGCGGAAATTTGCCCGATCGGCGTAAATCCGGAACCGGCGATGCCGATATCAAAGTGCTGGCTGTTTTTGTTGTTTGTGTAGAGGCTTGTTCCGGACATGAAATCCCGGCCCTCGCTGTCGGAAGGGAAGCGTGTGTGTCCATCTTTCAGGATGCTCCCACCGAACTCTCCCCAGCTCGGAAACGCCGGGCTCCCAACCCGGACCGAAAAAAGAGGGCTCAAATCTGAGCTGCCATCGCCTGCCATTATTGATCTCCCCGTCAACGAAGTGAATTCATAAGATTTATGGTAATGAGACCTCGAATAACATACACACCCGCAAGTTGTCTATGATTCCCGCTATGGTGGGGTTCTCCGAGGGGCGCGTCGTGTTCGGCTTCGCTTCTTCGCGACAGAATTCGATCTTTTAATCATAAACTGTGTAGCCCGAAGACGCAGCTCTATGGCCCGCATTCCAGCGCGTTAAGATCTGCCATAATATCCTTCGTTTTGACTGTATGATAAAATCTGGGCTAAGGTTTCTACAGGGGTGATTCAAAAGGATTTTCGTTTGAGGCGTGACAAGGAATTCGGTAAGCACAAGGTCTCTGAGAGACTTTCGAAGAAACTCGCCGAAGTAGCGGCCCGGAAGCGCAAAGAGGCGCAAGCCAGCGCGCCGGGTCCAGATGACGAATACTATCGCTGGCCTCACAAGGTCTCGGACCGCCTTCAGCAGAAGCTCGAAGAGAACAGAGCGCGCGTCCAGGAGAGAAAGCAGCGCGAGCGTCTGGACGCAGAGCGAAGCATCGAAGCCGCCGTCACGGAGCACCACACAATCCTGAGCCGGAACCTGCGCAAAGCCATCGTGAAGAACGAGTACGGCGCAGTCGTGAAGGACAATCGCACTGCTGAGGTGTCACGGTTCCTGACATCGCTCCAGGTTCAATGCTCGGCCCTGTCGGCAGAGGAGGCTGTCAGCCTCGTACTCGAGCTCACAGAGCGCCTCGATGAGGCTGGCCGGCGGTCTGATTTCGATCTCTCTTCCTATCCCGAGAATGGATACGAGTTCGAGCTCTGGCTGGCAGAGGCACTCGAGAGGTTCGGGTGGGAAGCATCGGTGACGTCTGCTTCTGGTGACCAGGGCGTCGATCTGATCGCGCGGAAAGGAGACCTCGATGTCGCCATCCAGGCAAAGCGCTACTCGGGCAAAGTCGGAAACAAGGCGATCCAGGAGGTGTACTCCGGCGCGAAGCACCTCGGTGTGCCGCTCGCGGCCGTCGTGACAACGATTGGGTTCACGCCGAACGCTAGAGCTCTCGCTGAAACCACCGGCGTGAAGCTTCTTCATGTCGAAGAACTTCCGGAGCTCGAAAACCTCCTCCGAGCATAGAGGCCTATAGATCCCACCGGCCCTATTCTAACCAAGTGCTGAGGCCCCGACTTCGATCCCATTTCTTCGGAGCGATCATTCATCGCAATCCCTCCGAAGAGAACAGGATCCCATGCTTCAGTCCTACCGTATCGGCTTCGCCACAAACTCCTCCTCCACCCACTCCGTGATCCTCCACTCGAAGTGGGCCAAGGACCGGATGCCCGAAGATCAGCCGTACTGGGTCGATACCTCCTACTCCTCTTCATTGGTCGAACAAGACCACCGTCTCTCGACGCCGGCCAATAAGCTCGAGTACATCCTCTTCGCGAACTTCCTCTACGCGGAGATGCGCGATCGTGCCGACCAGTCTTCGCGCGCACGCTAGATGATAACGCTCGGATTTTTCAGTCCCGGAACGGCTGGCTCGCAATCGTCGCCGGCCTTTGGCCTAAAGAAGGGTACCACCCCTTGAGTGAAACGATTGCCTCACAGGGCTGGCCACAAGACACAACCCCTACCCAAGGGATCAACTTTGTCAGAGAGCTCGCGCTCACCGAAGGTGGTGAGCTCAAACCCTTGCCGTTCATAAGAACGCGCACAAAGAATGAGGCGCGCGCTTTCGGTCGGTACTGGCGCGACGGGAAACCGGTCTATGCTTACGTTCAGACACCTCCGATACCCGCCGGAGAAGAGATTGTTGTCTTTGGTGTGCCCAACGAACAAGGACAGGGCGACTGCCTTATAGATGCGCACGAGGGATTCTTCCTCAAGTGTGCGGATCTGCAGATGCGATAACCTGATCGTGGGCTAGTTCACCTCGTAGCAGCCATCCGTCTGCCTCAGTTGGCCGTCAGCCCAAAACTCCATTTTCAGGTATGGACGCAGGTGCAGGCGCGCGGTCGGCCCATCGTTCGGCGTTCTCGCCGTAACGATATGGGCGCCATCCGAAGTGTCGTCGACCAGGATCGCATATCTCGTATCACTTGAATCCGGGTTCAGGACCAAGTCCGATGCGCCTTCTTCATAGATTACGAGGTACTCTCTTCGCGGATTTTCACAGATCAGTCGCGTCTCAGCAGATGCTGACGCTCCCGTGGCGAGCAAGAGCCCCACTGCAATGGAAAACGGTTTCATTCGGTCCTTTCCGCTTTGCTTGATCTATCCTTCATGCCAGCACGCGCTTCAGCGTTCTCATGCCGGCCTGTCCGCGGAAGTGCGGCTTGCGATAGACGACCTTTCCACCACGACCGAGGAACATGTGCCCTCGCACATAGTGCAGCGCTCGTGCCCTGCCTGTCCCGTCGCCAGGCGCCCTCTTCGGTGCATCCCCGTAGGCCGAGACCAGGATCTCCTCGCTCAGGTGCATCGTGACGACCGACAGGCCTAGCGGCCGAACCTCAACCTCTCCGTCCTCCATCTTCCGCGCTCGGCGGGATCCCCCTCCGCCTTTCCTCTCCAGATGCTTGTAGCTCAGATCGGTGTCCTTCAGTTCGAGCGTCGCCGCCATTGCCAGACTGAGATGGAAAATCCCATCGAGCTCCTCTCGCCACACTCGATCCTGCAGTTCGAGCCCGTGCCTCGAGCGCCGCAGCACGTCCTCTCTCATTTCCTGAAGAGATGGATCAGGCCAATAGCTCGAATAGGCCCCCAGCTCGTGCATCGCCCAGAGCTCACCAAGCTTCGCACGGGGAGTGCCCTTAGGCTGGGACGCAGAGAACTCCTCTGGCGTCACCTCAAGAGGAACCGTGGTGTCGATATGCGCTCGGTACTGAGAGACCTGCATGTTCATGAACATCACCAGGAAGCGCGCCTGCTCCTTGCTCAGACCGCCGCGCTTGAAGTCTCGGAGCTCATAGTGGTCAGTACAGGAAATAGCTTGAACCATCGCCCTGCCCTGCCCGTCGCTCTCGAGCAAGGCGCCTCGCCTCAGGCCTGGGCGCCCCTCCTCATCATCGTCCGTCCTGCGATCCGGCATCACGCGATAGAGGTCCGTACTCTTGCAGTCGAAGAAAACCCTCCGAGGCTGTCGAGTGACGTGCACCGCGAGCCCCGATAAACCGCGCATCGTGTCGGTGCGCATATCGGAAACAGGGACCAGAGCACTGCGCTCGAAGTCGAACATCTCATGCTCATCTAGCGCATCTCGGAACTTACGGGAGTAGTCCCTCCACCTCGGACCCATTCCAATGCGCTGCAACGCATCCTGGTTTGATCTCTTCTCCCCTTCATGGAGCAGGGTAAGCATTTGTCGGGCTAGCAGCATGGAAATCTCCTCTCCCTCATGAATGGCAGATCAGGTTCCGGATTAACAGCGGGTCAGTACTCGGTGAGAAGATCGACCATGGAGGGGAGTCAAGTCGCCGGCGGGAGGGCCCATCGATCGGCTTCTGTCTGTCTTTCTTTACAGAGTGCGGAATTTCGAACCTCCTGATTTCTCTCCTCACGGTCCTGCCTCCACCTCCTTTCGAGGTTCATGATGGAGACAGGAAATGACCTTCAAGAGTAGGCGACCGGGCAAGCGATTATCGCCGCCAGCTCGAACTTACTGCTCGATAGCGGGAAGCGAGCCAAAGGGAAAAACGCTGTGAATGTTTCCCAAAGTCGCGAACAGCCCCCATATAACTTTTACGTCCGCGTAGCTCAGTGGTAGAGCAGCTGCTTTGTAATCAGCAGGTCGAGAGTTCGATTCTCTCCCCGGGCTCCACTTACCTTCAGTGACAGCTCCTTATCCAGCACCCTCCGAAAAGGAGTGTCTTTCGGATCACTCTCGCCCGACAGTTATGCAGAGAGCCGCTGTCAGGACAACATCCTTCCAACTTATGCCTCTCCTTGAGCGCCTCAATCCCCGGTCAAGCAGCCGGTGATTTCTATTTTTAGTGATCCGGATCTATTGAGCGACTATCCTGGCGGGCCTGACGGCATCAGATCTACGCCAGTTACTGCGGAAGCAAAACCTAAAATGATCAACCAGATCACGGTGCCTGGCAGGCAAAAAATGTAAGCCAGAAGAGCAGCTAGTGCAGCCACAACCCCATCGGAATACAAAACCGAGGACGGCGTCACTCCTGATGCACTCCACAAGAAACAGAGGGCGGAATAGGCGACAACAAATATTAGTCGCTTAGCGTTCGACTTAGTCGAAATCGCGATTATTGCCAAAGGAGCTAGGATTATCCCAATTAGAGCAACGCCTGGAAAGCCTTCACCCCCTCCGCCTGATATCGCTCCTCCATTTCCAGATTCCGATGACACCTTAGCGTCATCAGACGCAACGGCTCGACGTTCTTTAGCCCCTACAGCACGCCCTGCAAGACGTGCCTTTGTCGGCCTGAACACAAAATCCGAAGCGTTTATCAAGCCACTTCGCCCCTCTTTGGCTCCTTCTTCAAACTCTTCTTCCCCCTTAGTTTTATTCGTAAAATGATCACCCATCATTTTACCCCACCTGCAATGCGAACCAGCAGAATAGAGCATAATGCACACCCAATCGAGTCAAACGAAAGATCCATGTTACGAAAGATTGAAGCCTGAGGCCCTGTGAGCGGTCGTGTCACAAAACGCTTCATACTTCGGAGGACGGAGCATCATAGTGACCCACAGCGACACCCCAGACTCTTCATTTGCGCTTCTCTCGCTTTCAACAAGGTGTGACGGGTCTATCGAAAAGAAAGCATGCGAGAAAAAATCGACGGAAGATTTTCAAAAACGCTCGACAATGCGCGTTCACTGAGACGTACTGACATGCTGGCGACCAAGTCGTCGAACTGCAGATCGTTTCTATCCTGTAGAAGCTCGTTTAGTTGGAGGAAACCATCTCCATCGTAGTCATATGAGGCAATCAGGTTCGCAGAAATAATTGGTGCCGCCATCCCACTTAGCAAGACAGGTCCGAAGATTTTTTCTTGCTCAACACGTCCAGCTCTTACGGAGGATACCGCGCCGCCTCTGGGATCAGGTTTAGAAACGGCAGCCTCGTAGGCCAATAGAAAAGCTGCCGTCCTAACTCCTCTCGAGATTTCCGCAACTGAAAGCCTGTCGTCATTCGACACATCTAGCACTCGAACGACATTTGAGAAGCAAAGCTCTGTGTCGCTTGATGTACAAGCTTGATAGGCATCTGTAGATGATAGCAGAACCGCCATAGTCTCCGAAAAAACCGCAGACAAATGTGCCGGCATTCGGCAAGACATACCTTCCAACATTTCAGCGGATATGACATTCCTTATCCCACCGGTCTGAATCGTTACGCTTTCTCCATCCCATTCCACAGGTGCAATTTGAATATAGTTTCGACTGAAATCCGCCGGGTCTTTCGAAAATAATGTAGCTGAGAAGGCAGATAAAAATATCGGCCCAGTGAATTCTTTGCAAATTCCCTCAGGATTCGCTTCCCCGTAGACACCTCGAAGGCGCTCTGGGACGACTTCGGCAACGGCGGTATTTGCAGTTGCGGCCCCCATCATGAGAAAAGCAGAAAAATAGAATAATCTCACGCCCAGTCCTCCAATTTTTCACGCGCAATAGAATGACACGGCACTTACAATGTGGTGCGCCGTCGAGCTTCAAGATCGCCGGACGAGGCCAGCAAATCAAGTGCGTAGCGCCCCGAGCGGCGTCCGCGGTCGCGCAAACGCTTAGGACAGGGCGGATCGGGCCGCGAGCCCGCGTCTTTCTGGCCGGTGATTGTCGTTTTCAGCGCGCTGGACAGAACTGTCGAGCTGCGGTCCTGCAGGTTAGGACTGGTCCCCGGTCATGTGCACGACGGAGGCGTTCTCAGTCCTTGGATTTCGGCACCGATGACGCGCACCATCGGTGCCGGTAGCTGCGACCTTGGTCAGCTGGAAATTCAAAACACACATGACGACTGCATCGCACCCTGAAAACAGCAATCCCCGGGCCTTGCCCGGGGATTTTTCGTTTGGGTCAATGTTTCTACGAAAGCTCTCGCTATTTCGGCGGGCAGAGCATCATGGTCACGCACATACGCCTCGCGAGCGGCAGTAAACTGCCGCCGCAGACCACCCGCGCCAGACCAACCACTGAAGAAGTTGATGCGCGTGGGGTCTTCCTTGTTCGCCACGAAAAAGGTCGGCGTCCCCGTGATCGGAAATGCGCGATCCAGCGCCTGGATGCGTCCCGTCACCTCCAGATCGCTCAGTTCGAGGATCTTCTGTCGTCGCGTTCTGATGACACCGAAGCGCTCTCCAAGATCTTCTACTGCCGCCTCGAGGGCGCCCTCTTCTGTCAAGGTCGGCGCCATTTCGTAAACCATCTTGATCAGTTCCGGGTCCTTGACACCGGCTTCCGCAAAGCCACCGATCAAACGGGTCGACGCGAGCGACGAGGGTGTCCGCCATTTTCCCAGCGACAAGACGCTTGAGGGGCGCCCAACTGACGCAAACTCAAGAGATCTTCGTCGCGCCGAGATCATTCAGCAGCGTGCTGCAGCGATCGTCGCCGCCGCCAAGCAGCCGTCATCTCGGGATCGTTCTCCTACGCCTCTCGCCGTCATCGCCGCGGCGAAGTCTTCGACGAAGAAGAAAAACCATCCAGGCATCGAGCTCTGAAGCAAGCACAAACACTATGCTTCTGCCAGGATTTCAGCCAAGGTCTCAGTGACCGGTAGATGCATTGGGTACTCGGTGTTTGTGTGATGCCAAGCCATCGGAACCGTTACATCTGTCTCGATGAACGGCCGCGAATTCAGCAGTCCAAACCCATCGATCTGGCCCAGCACGTCCGTGACGGCAGCCATTTCTCCAGGCATTCCGACGCGCGCGCTCACTGTGATGACGTGAGATTTCTTTCCTCGCTCGGCCAGCTTCTTCGGTGCGATTTTCTCGAGGGCGTAAAGCGCCTCAGAAATCACAAGATTTCCTTTCGAGTGCCCCACAAGGAAATCGAATTCGCACTCGCTTTCCAATAGTGCGGTCAGCGTTCGCACATCGAGACTTTTTCGTACGAGCCGCTCTGATAGCGCGCTCGCTGTCCCGATAGTCGCACTACCAGGCCGCGACACATCATCCAGCCCCTCCAGCATGTGTCGCATCGCATTGAGGCTTCCGAACAGGAAGTATCCGCCCACGGCTTCCGTCAGGAGATCTGCGAGGCCATACCCCGAAACAACCGCAAGGCACTTTCCGCCAACGGCGTCCGCCACGTTTCTGGCAAAAGCGGCGGCCCCCAGAGCCGAGCTCCCGACACCAGCGACCGCCAGGGCCCTGAAGCTCTCCTGCCCGAACGCAGAGAACTGTTCGTGATCTGACCAGATCTCGATCGTAGGCTTGGAGCTCGGACCGACGGATAAAATAGCTCCTTCCGCTGCGTATCGAGGCGCCAGCATCGCAGCTTCGTCATCACGAAGGATGCCGATATCATAAAAAAACGCGTCCAATATCGCGTTTCTCTGACGAGGCGCCTCAAGTGCGACCTCTCGAACCGGAACTGGCGCAATCACTTGCGACGGAAGAGAAGCTGCGCGCGCTACTTGTGCAGCCTTCAAGCTCGAGATTGTTTGCATGCTAATCTCCATAACAAATCAAAAGACGAATATGAGACAGCAGTATATCTCATCTCAGCTACCTGCGCTGCGAAATAGACTCCAAAGAACTGAGCAACTTCGACAGACCCAGTGCCATCCCTATTTTCTGTTTGCGCAAACGGAATTCGGGAGATTCGATTTGAAAACGCTCATCTTTCGCAGACCTACCGACATGGTTTTGAGCCAGCCCCTTTGAAGTGGTCCACCCACGAAGCCGGAAATCCGATAGGATTTCGGCGAACAGGAGGACTACGGAATGGCTGGAAAGCGTGAGAAGCCTGAAGACATTGTCACCAAGCTGCGCCAAGTCGAGGTGCTGCATGGCCAAGGCCTGTCGATGGCGGACGCGGTGCGGCAGATCGGGATATCGCAGCATACGTTCTACCGGTGGCGGAAGCAGTATGGCGGGATGAACCGGGCACAGTTGTCGCGGCTTAAGGAGCTCGAGAAGGAGAACCTGAGGCTGCGTCGGGCGGTATCTGACCTGACGCTCGAGAAGCTGATCTTGACCGAGGCTGCACAGGGAAACTTCTGAGCCCTTCGCGCCGCCGCGAGTGCGTGGAGCATGTGCAGATCGTCAATCTGATTGGCCGCGGCCTGGAGAACTTCGCGCACTCCGCGCTCGAGCCCAGCGTTGAACCGCCGGAACCCGATTGCCATTGCAAACCCTGCAAGGTCCTCTGGTTTGAGATCGGAAAGCCGTTCTGCGGCGCCGATCCGAAACGAGAAGTCCTGGTTCACCGACCCGTCCATCATTACCGGGACAATGTCGTAAAGCGGTGCAAGGCGCGGCCGGGGACCGACGTCGTAGAGAAGGCTGTGGTTCTTCGCATGGTTATCGGTGTTGCCCAAAGCGATATTGAGCAGCGTTCCTTGCAGGAATGCCAATCGGGCGCGCGCCGGCGCATCTGTCTGATCGAGCACATGCCGAATTGCGGCCGCATCAAAGCGTCTCTCAGCTGTCGCAGCGTCGCGTTCGTACTTCAGTGACGGCGGCAGCCCGAGAGCCTGACAGAAATCCTCTTGGTGGATCCGGCTCACCAGACCATTTTCGATGCGCCGATCGTAGCGCTCGATGAGAAGGCCCCGATATTCTCCAGCCTCTATGACCTCGGCCTGAACCACAGGGTGATCCTGGGCCTTGGCGGCAATTTGCAGAAGGGACATCTCGTGCTCGACGAGGCTGCGCTCATGCCCCCGCGGGACCTTCAGGATGTGCGTCGTAGGCGCGCCTTCTACCGGGAGCCACAGGCGCCCCTCATGGACCGCCACCGCGATTTTCCCTTGCACCCCAGCAAGCGGAGACGGGTCGGCCTGATCGCCGACGGCGGCGCCGGCGTCTGAACACACCACACCCAGACTGACGTCCGCGTCCTGGCACCGAAGGGTATCCTCATGCAGACTTCCGAACGCTCCTGGCTTTCCCGGAAGACGACCTCGGCAAGAGCCGCCTTCTGGAGCGGAGTTCGGCTCCTGATCGTAACGGCGATCTCAGCTGGAGTGTTGCTCTATGCCGGCAAGCTCGTGATCTGGATGTTCGTACTCGAAGAGACCGCGCCTGCGCCGTTCGGCCCCGTCTTCACCATGCTGCTGGGCCTCCCGCTGCTGGCAGCCAGCCGATTGACGCTGGAGTTCGTTCTTCGACGAATTCGCATCGCCAAGGAAAAGCGAGGGCACCATGAAGCTGATAGGGCTGACAATGTCACGCGTAGTCAGCTCCGTTGAAACGGGCTGCCATAGGCAATGTCCCACAGAGTACAGAGGGCGCGACGACCACCGCAATCATCGTCACTGCCTGATCCTCCGGATGCTTACTCGCTGCTGCCATACGGGTATTCCCCGAAATAGTACTCGTAGCCCATATCGACTTCCAGCGCCGATGGCTGCCTGATTTCGCCATTTCGAGATACCCCCAAGCCCCTTTCGGTCGCGTTTCTCTCGAGCTCGGACAAGCTCCAGAAACACCAGTCAGGCTTGTCATCTGGATTCGGGTGACACGGGCCACTGTCTGCGACCACCTGCATTCTCGAAGGGTTCTCTTTGTATCTTTCTGCGGCAAGCGAAGACGCAGAACCAATCGTAAAAGCAACAATCAGCGTTGCTGGAAGAACATATTTCATATCGACTATCTCCCCATCCCAATCATGCAATTAGGGATTTAGGGTCTCTCGGTAAACTTCGGATCGCTCAGGCCAACTCCAGGATCTCCTCGATCTCATCCAATCGCGCGTTCTTCTTTGCGATTGTCTCGCGATAGGCGTTGGCGTCCTCGGCTGCCATGATGTCAAACGGAGTTGGCAGGTGAGGCCCACGGTACCCGCGAACCTCATCCATCGCCTCGCTCATGCTCATCAGATAGTCCGACATCGCGATATTCAGCTTCGCCATTTCGACATCGTTGATGGCCGACACATCATCCCACTCCAGGATCTCGTCGCCATCTTCCACGATCACGCGCTCGCCCCGCGCCGCAGCCAGCGCCGGCTCTGGGTTGCCGCGCGCAAACCGCTCCAGGGCTTTTTCCATCGCCCGATCCACCTTCAGGATCCGGCGCGCGGTTTCCTTTAGGCTTCTTCGCTTCCCAGCAGGCTGGAACGTGGCCTCCTTCGCGATCGGGATCAATCTTTGAACCTCTGCTTCATCGAAGCGCGGCAGCAGCCAGGCCTTCGCCATACCCAGTTTGAAGTTGATCTGTACGAAATCCCTGGGCGTCATCTCGTACACGAAGTTAACGACCTTCGCGAACTCGTCAGCAGCCAACTCGACCATCGTACGCGCCAAGCGTGCCACATCGGAATCCGTGAGGCGGGCCACCTGACTGAATGGCTGCGAACCGCCCGGCCAGCGGACCACTGCATCCTTCCACGGCGTTCTTCCGCAGTGGACGTCCTCGAGCTCGCCGCGCACGTAGAGCGTCGCACAGATCACCGCGGCGTGCTCCAGGCCACCCTGGAACTTGCCGGTTTCCAGCGACATCATCATCTTATCATCGTCCCAGCGGCGCGCTGGCATTCCTTCGAGCGGTGTGTCGAGCATATCTTGTGTCCCCTTTTGGCGGTTTGCCGCCATGTAGGGTCACCGGAGAGAGCTCGCAACTCTCCCCCCGAGTAGATTCCTTGCTCAGAACCATTTTCGCGGATCCGGGTCGGGCAGCCTTATCGGCGGCTTGGGAAGTAATTTCTCAGCCTCCCGGACGAGCCTTTCCGCTTCCTTTGTAGCCTCCCGGCGGAGTCTTTCCGCTTCCTTTGCGGCCGCCTCAGTATGCTTGCGCGCGGCCTCTGCACCGTACGCGAGAACCTTGCCTCCCTCATCGAGTACGCCATCGACTATTCCACGAGCGATCGCATCGGCCTGATGGAAGGTCTCACCTGCACCGTCGAGGAATTTGACGATTTCATTCCCCTCTCCCGGGCCGATGGTGAGGTCATTCCAAGCGTTCCTGAAGAACTTCACGAACTCATTGTTCGGCCCAAACTCGAAGCTCCCGATCAGAATCCGCATCCCCGGATTCACATCCTCGCAGCGCCCTCGCCCTTGAACGCCATCCAGCAATTTCTCTGTCTCCAGCTGCGCGGCCTGTGCCGCCGCGGCTTGCTCTGCCTCGAGCTCTGTCCGTGCTGCCGCGCGCGCAGCTGCGGCGGGTAGCGTCGGCACATGCCGGACCGTCAGATCGACCGCCGCATGCATCTTCCCGCCCGCAAGCTCAAGCCTTGCCGGCGCCGCGGTGATCACACTCGCCAGATTTGGCAGCGTCAGCTCCCATCCCCCGGCCTCTTCAGTTCCTGATACGAGCATAGGCTCGCCCCAGTAGATGTAGGCAGGCTCGGTTGCCATGATCAGCACTGGCTCCACTGCCGCGGTGCCGACCGGAACGAACATACGTGCCCCAACTTTCGGCATGCTCATCCAGCCTACGTCGAACTTCAGTTTTCCATCAGTCGTGGCGATCAGCTCGATCCGTTCGCAGCTGGGCGACACCTCCAAGACAGCTGCTTGGTGACCATTCACGCTCGACAGGACCTTCGGCCTCAGGGCGGCCGAAACCGTCTGCGCGCCCTGCGTCTTCCCTTCCACGCCGACACGGCTGCCTGCACCGCCGCCTATGTGCGGATCGAAATGGGCATGCAGGCTACCCTCTGCCTCTGCCGCAATGCTCACTGATGCCTTCCACGCATCGCCTCCGGTGTCGAAGCGCAAATCACTGAGCCGGGCTTGCAGGCTGCCGCAATCAGCACAGCCGATCTCGACATATGCCCCACCATCACCCATCAGCTTGTTCTTCCACACATCCTCGGCCAGCTTGCCCGACCGATTGGTGAGCTTCACAGAGAGCTGCCGACGATCCGCCGGCAGATCCATGATCACGGACCGGATGTCGGTGAGGAGGCTGTCATCGACCACGAGAGCGATCCGAGCTGTGGTGACGTCGCGCAGCATTTCCTGTTCAGAGCCGAGCTTGGATTGCACCTGGCTGTCCAGCGCCCGAGCGGCGGCTTCAAGACCTTCCGCAGTTCCCTCGGGCCGCTGACGCGGCAGAATGTCCGGCGGCGCATTGTCGACCTCTCGCGCCATCAGCCAGACCGCGGATTCGGTGTAGATCGGCGCGCCGTAGGCCACGCCGATGCGGATCTCGTCGGCCGGCATGGAGATCCGGTAGTCGACGCTCGCGTTCGTTGTCTCATCGAGGACCTGATGACGGGTTTCGTCGATCCCGATCTTCTGCAGAAACTCAGCCTGTAGTGGGAAGGTCGTGCTCAGCAGCTCGTCGGGCAGTTTCAGGCTGACGAGCCCCGGTGCGAGGTCGGACCAGAAGCTCTTTTCTTTCCTTTCCAGGTCGGCTTCACCGAGCTGGGTCGCAATGCGGACAGGGTCGATGCGAAGTGTGACACGGCTTTCCCGCACCGCCCTTTTCTCCCCCTCGAAGTCGATTTCCTTGGTGCCGTTTTCGATCCCGTGCACAAGCACGACCCCTTCGAGCACAAGCCCCAGCTTGAGATCACCGCGGCTCGCCGTCAGCGCCAGCGCGGCATCCATCGCCCCCAGGCCCGGCGTGATGTCGACGTCATTGAGGACGATCTCCACCCCCTCAAAGGCACCGTCCTCGGTGTTCACGAGCTTCGTCCCCTCGATCGCCTCAAAGGCTGTGTCGATCGCAGCGTCATTGATCCCGGCCATCGCAGTCCAGCCATCCGCACTCGCGAGATCCAGGCTTTGATCTGCGACGTCCAGCGCGTCCCATCGTAGCGCCCAGCGCTCTTTCAGAACCAACGGCTCAGCATCGTCGCCATAGAAGTAAACCGCCACCGTGATCGCTAAGCCTGCGACTGTGACTGCGAGAAGTCCGAGAATTCCAATTCCAAGACGTACCATTGCAAATCTCCAGATCGCACCCGCGCAAACGGGCACCAATGCTTCGATGAAATTCTGTCTGCTTCGGCCCTACAGAGATTTTTCTCGGGCCCGGAAATGCCGAGCTTGAATACCACAGATCAACTCAGTTTGGGATGGAAAATATCACCTGTGCGAGTTTCTCAGACGCTCTCTGCAACCGAAAACGGTAGGCGCCAAGACCTCAGGCAGAGCCTTTCCCTTGGGGTGCATCGAATACTCGGCCCCAAAGAAAGACAGAGAGAAAGCGACGCCACTCGACCGCCTGGCACCGCCAGACAGGGCGGCAGCACCTTCCGGAGCCGTTGCTCTTTGCACTCGGAGATGGATGAGGCTCGCGCCGAAATCTTACTGCACGTAGCGAGACAGCTCTTTCGATCGCTCGCGACCAAGCTCGATCTTGCAGGAGTCGATCGCAATGCCTGTGCCGGATCCTCCGCCAAATGTCGCCCCGACATAGTTGCAATGAGCGTCGCCGTAGTCAGACCACGCTGACTGCCCGGCGTTCAGCGCCGGCACAGCAACTTCGCGCCCGGTGATCTCTGAGGTGCCCCTAGATTTGTAGACGTCTTGCCGCCTAACTGTGAGGCGAGGAGGCCGACATGGGGACAAGCAATTACAGCGACGAGTTCAAGCGGGATGCGGTGCATCAGATCACGGTCCGCGGGTATCCAGTGCGTGAGGTGTCCCGGCGTTCGGGCGTCAGCACGTATTCTCTCTACAAGTGGCGGAAGCTGTTCGGGGAGCCTGCCGCGAAGCCCGGGGTGGACCACGAGGCGGAGAACCGGCGGCTGAAGCGGGAGTTGGCGCGGGTCACCGAGGAGCGCGACATCCTAAAAAAGGCAACGGCGTACTTCGCGCGCGAGTCCCAATGAAGTACGCCTTCATCCGGGCGCATCGCGAAGAGTTCGGCGTTCGGGCCATGTGTCGAGCGCTGCGGGTGCATTTTAGCGGGTTCTATGCATGGCTTAAGGATCCGTTAAGCCACCGTGCGCGGGAGGATGCACGTCAGACCGAGCTGATCCGGCAGGCCTGGACTGAGAGCGGCAAGGTCTATGGATATCGCAAGCTGACCGACGACCTGCGTGACCAAGGCGAACGCATCTCGGAGAACCGTGTTGCTCGGCTGGCGTCGCTGGCCGGGATAGCTGCGCAGATCGGCTACAGGCGTCGTCCCGGCCGCTATGGCGGCAAGCCAGCGGTGGTGGCCGAGAACAGGCTGGAGCAGCGGTTCGAGACGTCCGCGCCGGATCAGGTCTGGGTGACCGACATCACCTATATCAAAACCAATGAGGGCTGGCTGTATCTGTGCGTCGTCATCGATCTGTTCTCGCGACGTGTCGTCGGCTGGTCGGCACGATCGCGCATCACCACGGACCTCGCCCTGCAGGCCCTGCTGATGGCTGTGTGGCGGCGCAAACCCGCAGGTCGGGTCATGGTCCACTCCGACCAGGGTTCCCAATTCACCAGCCGGGAATGGCAGACCTTTCTCCGCCAGCACGGCCTCGAACCCAGCATGAGCCGGCGCGGGAACTGCCACGATAACGCCGTCGCCGAGAGCTTCTTCCAACTCTTGAAACGGGAGCGGATCAGACGGCGCACATTCCCGACCCGCGACGACGCGCGGCGAGACATTTTCGAATACATCGAGCTATTCTACAACCCGAAGCGCAAGCACACGAACAACGGCATGCTGTCGCCCGTTGACTTCGAAATCTGGCAGCAGAAACTGAACAAGGCAGGTGTCTAGGAAACTAGGGGCACCTCACAAGCTCAACACAGAGATGAAAAGCAAAAGGAAGAAGATCGACGCGTCGAAGAATACGCCGTCGTGGACTTCGAAGCGTCAAGCCTATCCCCCGCTAGCTGGCCGATCGAGATTGGGCTTTCTTGGATTGAGAACTCTGAGGTGCAGACATGGTCGTCGCTGATCCGACCTGCCGAAGAGTGGGCCCCATCGGACTGGTCGGAGCAAAGCGCTGCCGTGCATCACATCAAGCGTGCGGAACTTGAAGACGCACCCTGCGCCTCCGAAGTCGCCGAAGCGTTTCTCAGGCGCCTCGCAAACCGAATACTGCTCTCCGACGCTCCGGAATTTGAAACACACTGGCTCAGCCGATTACTGGCCGCGGCAGGATACGGGAAAGCGTTTCCTGCGGTTCAAGACTATCACAAAGCATCGTTCGAACTCTTCGAAGGTTTCGCGCTCGACATGCTGTATGAGACACTTGAGCGCCGCGCCGCACCGCATCGCGCAGGGCCTGACAGCGCCAGGCTTGCAAAAGCTTGGCTGACAGCACTCGGATATTCACGGTGACGCTTGGTGTGCTTCGTGTCGCCAGCACTCAAATTCTCCAGAACACGGTCGCTCCAGCGGCGCGAAGTGCAGCGTTTCTCAAAAGCTGGCACCCGCCACGCCGGAACTGCTCACCAGAGATCCTCTGATCGACTCAGTCCCCACGACATCCCCGCGTCTCAACCCGCGCTCTCCGACCCGAGGATGAAATCCGCGCCGCGCTCGGCCAGCATAAATACTGCCGCCTGCGCATTGCCCGAGACCTGCGTCGGCATCACCGATGCGTCGATCACCCGCAGCCCCTCGATTCCACGCAGGCGCATCTGCGGGTCGACCACTGCCTCCGCGTCGCTTCCCATCCGGCAGGTGCCCGCGGCGTGGTAGATCGTCTGGCCGTTCTGCCGCGCAAAGCCCAGCCAGTCCTCGCGCGAGGTGCAGCCCGGGCCCGGCGACATCTCGTGCTCGCGCCACCCGGCCATCGGCGCGGCCTCTATGATCCGGCGCCCCTCGATCATGCCGTCGATCATCACCCGGCGATCCTCTTCGGTGGCGAGGAAGTTGGGCCGGATCTCGGGCTGATCCTCGATACGAGGAGAGCCGGCATGGATCGAGCCGCGGCTTTCCGGGCGCAACTGCGTGACCCCGAGGGTCATGCCCGGCGCGCGCTCGAGCTTGCGCTCGGCGGCGTTGGCATAGCTTGCATGCATGAAGAAGAACTGCACATCCGGCCCCGCCAGCCCCTCGCGGGTTCGGATGAAGCCGTGCGCGAGCCCGGTCCCGTAGGTCAGGATGCCGCGCCGGAACAGAAGGTAGCGCAGCACCTCGCGGACAAGCTTCGGGCCGCGGCTGAGCTGGTTGAGGGTCTCGGGGCGGCGCACCCGCCAGTTCATGCGGGTGCAGAAATGGTCCGAGTAGTTCTCGCCGACCTGCCGCGCCGCCACCCGCGTTTCGATCCCGAGGCCCGACAGCCGCTCCGGGTCGCCGATGCCCGACAGCTCGAGCAGGTGCGGGCTCTGCACCGCCCCGGCGCTCAGGATCACCTCGCGGCGCGCTTTGAGGACGCTCTCGCTACCGGAGCCCTGCACCCGGACACCGCTGGCACGGCGATCCTCGAGCTCAATCCGCGTCGCGCGCAGTCCGGTGCGGATCTCAAGATTCGGGCGATGGCGCGCGGGGGCGAGATAGGCGGCATAGGCGCTCGCGCGGCGGCCGTTCCTCTGGTTCACCTGATACCAGCCAACGCCGTCCTGACGACAGCCGTTGTAATCGGGGTTGCGCGGATGGCCGGCCGCCTCTGCGGCGGACAGGAAGGCCTCGCCGATGGCCGGGCGCTCTTGCACCTCGCAGAGATCGAGAGGGCCCTCGCGGCCACGGGCGCCGTCGGGATCGGGGCCGGCATAGCGCTCGAGCCGGCGAAACACCGGCTCGACCGCATCCCAGCCCCAGCCGGTGCAGCCGGACTGCGCCCAGCCGTCGTAATCCTGCGGCTGGCCGCGCACGTAGATCATGCCGTTGATCAGCGTCGAGCCGCCCAACCCCTTGCCGCGAGGAATGGCGATCTCGCGATTGCCGGTGGCGGGCTCGGGGGTCGACTGGAACCGCCAGTTGAACTTCGGATTGGTGAGCAGCTTGTAGAACCCGGCGGGGATTGGGATCCACGGGCTGATCGGGCGCGGCCCGGCCTCGATCAGCAGCACCCGGTTGCGCGGATCCTCGGAGAGCCGGTTTGCCAGCACGCAGCCGGCGGTGCCGCCGCCGATGATGATAAAGTCGAAGGCGTCGCTCATCGCGCCGCCCCGGTCGCGGCGGCGCGCTTCAGCGCCTCGCCCGGAATGGCGCCCATGTGACGGGCCATCAGCTCGATCTGGCAGCGCAGCATCGGCAGGCCGGGATGGCAGCGCGCCCCGCGCGCGGCGGCCTCGGCCAAGAGAGGCGTCACCTCGGGCTCCATGATCGCCTCGGCGACAATCTGCCCTGCGTGCAGCCCCTCAGGCGAGAGCGGCAGCGGATCGCCCGCGCGCAGCCCGAGCGAGGTGGCATTGACGACGATGTCGTAGCTGCCCAGATCGGCGACCACGCTGCACCCCTCGGCGCGGCAGGTCGGGTAGGCCCCCGAGACCCGCTCCGCGAGATCCTCGGCCTTCGAGGCCGTGCGGTTGAGGATCGTCAGCGCCGCGACCCCCGCCTCTGCCAGTGCAAAGGCGATGGCCGAGGCCGCGCCCCCTGCCCCGGCGAGCAGGACCCGAGTGCCGCCAAGCTCTTTCCCGGCCTGACGCAGGCCCTCGACAAAGCCGATGCCGTCCAGCATCGCGCCGATCATGCGCCCGTCCTCCTCGCGGCGCACGCAGTTCACCGCGCCGATGCGGGCGGCGTCGCCCTCAATGGCGTCGCACAGCCCCAGCATCGCGGCCTTATGTGGCATCGTCGCGATGAAGCCGCCGAAATTGCGCATCGCTCTCAGCCCGTCGAGCGCCTGCGGCAGCTGGTCGGGCGTCACATGCATCGGCACGAGCACGCCGTCGACACCGTGGCGGGCGAATACCTCGGCCATGACCTGCGGGGTTTTCACATGGGCGATCGGGTCGGCAAGAATGCCGAAAAGGCGGGTATGTCCGGTGATCTGGGTCATGGCAGCGTGTAGGATGTCTTGACGGTGGTGTAGAACTCGCGCGCGTAGGCGCCTTGCTCGCGCGCGCCGTAGCTCGAGCCTTTGCGGCCGCCGAACGGCACGTGGTAGTCGACGCCCGCTGTCGGCAGGTTGACCATTACCATGCCGGCCTCGGCGTTGGCGCGGAAATGCGACGCGTGCTTCAGCGAGTTGGTGCAGATGCCCGCGGAGAGGCCGAACTCGGTGTCGTTGGCGGTGCTCAGCGCCTCGTCATAGTCCCGCACCCGGATCACGCAGGCCACGGGGCCGAAGATCTCTTCGCGCGCGATGGTCATGTCGTTGCGGACTTCGGTGAACAGCGCCGGCTCGAGATAGAAGCCCGGTTGTGCAAGCTCGAGCCGTCGCCCGCCGGTGAGCACCGCGCCCTCCTGCTGCCCGATGGCGAGATATTTCTCGTCCGTTTCGAGCTGACGGGCGTCGACCACCGGGCCGATCTCGGTGCCGTCCGCGAGCGCATGGCCGACCTTCAGCGCCGCCATGCGCGCTGAGAGGGCGGCAACGAAGCGGTCGTGAATGTCCTCGGTCACGATCAGCCGCGACGAGGCGGTGCAGCGCTGCCCGGTAGAGAAGAATGCGCCTTGCAGAGCCGTCTCCACGGCGAGGTCGAGATCGGCATCGTCGAGTACCACCAGCGGGTTCTTCCCGCCCATCTCGAGCTGCACCTTCTTCATCCGGGCACTCTCGACACAGGCGCGGGCGATGCCGCGCCCGGTGCCGACCGAGCCGGTAAAGCTCACCGCGTCGATGTCGGGATGCTCGGCGATGCGCGCGCCGACGCTGCGCCCCGGCCCCATGACGAGGTTGAGCACGCCCTCGGGCAGCCCCGCGCGGGTCAGAATATCGACCAGCGCCCAGGCCGAGTGCGGCACCAGATCGGCGGGCTTGAACACCACCGTGTTGCCGTAGGCCAGCGCCGGGGCGATCTTCCAGGCCGGGATGGCGATGGGGAAGTTCCACGGCGTGATGAGGCCGATCACCCCCACCGGCTCGCGGCTGATCTGGACCTCGACGCCGGGCCGGACCGAGGGCAGCGCCTCGCCGCCCACCCGCAGGCATTCACCGGCGAAGAACGCCAGCACCTGCCCCGCGCGGGTCGCCTCGCCCACGCCTTCTGCCAGCGTCTTGCCCTCTTCACGCGACAGCGCGCGGCCAAGCTCAGCGGCACGGGCCAGAACCTCGTCGGCGGCGCGGCGCAGGATGTCGTGCCGCTGCTGCGGTGTCGAGGCCGCCCAGCCCGGGAGCGCTGAGCGGGCGGCCTCGACCGCTGCGTCCACCTCGGCCGCACCGCCGCGGGCAAAGGCCCCGACGATGTCGCCCGTGTCGGACGGGTTGATGTTCTCGCTGGTCTCGGAAGCGCCGACCGGCGCGCCCCCGATGAAGTTCATGAAGGTCATCTCGGTCCTTTCAGGTCATGCAGAGGCCGCCGGCGACGTCGATCGTCTGGCCGGTGACAAAGCTCGATTCAGACGAGGTCAGCCAAAGCGCGGTGTCGGCCACCTCGGCCGGCTCGCCAAGGCGGCTAAGGGGCGTCCGGCGCACCTCGGCCTCGTTCAGCTCGGCCGCCACACCCGCCACCATCGGCGTGGCGATCCGCCCCGGCGCCAGCGCGTTCACCCGGATGCCGTGCGGGCCAAGCTCGCCCGCCAGATGCTTGGTGAAGCCGATGATCGCGGACTTCGTCGCGGCGTAGTGGCAGGCGACGATGGGAAAGAAGGTCTTGCCCGCCACCGAGGAGGTGTTGACGATCCAACCGCGCCTGGCCTCGACCATGGCCGGCGTCAGCGCCCGAATGCAGTTGAACGAGCCGGTGAGGTTCACGTCGACCACGCGGGCCCATTCGTCGGGGTCCATCTCCCAGACCTTGTGGGCCACGCCCGCATGTTTGGGCGAGATCCCGGCATTGTTGATCAGCGTGTCGAAGGCGCCGCCCATCTCGGCCTCGGCCTGCGCGATGGCCCGGCTCAGGCTGGCGTAATCGCTCACGTCGCCGGTCATCGCGACCCCGTTTCCGGGCAGACCCGCGACCGCCGCCGCGACCTCGCCCGCATCGATGTCGAGCACCCCCACGGTGGCGCCGCGCCGGGCAAAAGCCTCGGCCATGGCAAGCCCGATGCCCTTGGCCGCGCCGGTCACCAGCACCCGCCGCCCGGCATGGCTGTCCCGCGTCTGGTGATGCGCGGGAGTCTTCTCGTGGTGAGTCATCGTCATATTCCCAGATAAGCCTGCCGCACATGGTCGTTCTGCAGCAGCGCATCGGCATCGTCGCTCAGCACCATGCGCCCGTTCTCGAGCACGTAGCCGCGATCCGCCGCCTTGAGCGTGTGGAACACGTTCTGCTCGACGATCAGCACCGTGGTGCCGGTGGCCGCCACCTGCGCGATGACCTCGAAGACCTGCGACACGATGATCGGCGCGAGGCCCAGCGAGGGCTCGTCGAACATCAGGATCTTGGGCCGCGCCATCATGCCGCGCGCGATCGCCACCATCTGCTGCTCGCCGCCCGAGAGCGACGAAGCGTGCTGGTCGAGCCGCTCGCGCAGGCGCGGGAACAGCTCGAGCACCTCATGCAGCGTATCGTCCTGATAGTCGCGCGCGTGGCGACAATAGGCCCCCATCAACAGGTTGTCGCGCACGGTCATGTCCGGGAAGAGCTGCCGCCCCTCCGGGATCAGGGTGATGCCGCGATCCACCGTGTCATGCGCCTCGAGCCTGGTGATGTCCTTGCCCTCGAAGGTGATCGAGCCGGTGCGCGGCTTCACCAGCCCCGAGATGGTACGCAGAAGCGTGGTCTTGCCGGCGCCGTTGGCGCCCACGATGGTGACCACCTCGCCCGGCTCCACGTGCAGCGAGATGTCCTGCAGGATCACCGTCGAGCCGTAGCCCGCATCGACGTTCTTGACCTCAAGCATGGGTGAACTCCTTCCCGAGATAGGCCTCGATCACGTGCTCGTCGCGCACCACCTCGTGCGGGTCGCCCTGGGCGATGATCTGGCCCGAGTTGATGACGATGACGCGGTCCGACAGCGACATCACCGCCTGCATCACGTGCTCGATGGCGATGATGCTGACGCCGGTGTCGCGGATCGACAGCATCAGGTCGACGGCGCGGCGCACGTCGGTCTGGTTGATGCCCGCCATGACCTCGTCGAGCAGCAGGATGCGCGGCTCCATCGCCATGACGCGCGCCACCTCGAGCCGCTTCAGACCGCCGATTGTCAGGCTCGCGGCCTCGGCGTTGAGATAGGGGCCAAGGCCCATGCGGTGCGCCGTCTCGCGCGCCGCCTCGCGGGCATCGCCCACATGCGGGTGGCGGTGGAAGGCGCCGACCATGATGTTTTCCTCCACGGTCATCGCCGCGAAGGGCTGCACGATCTGGAAGGTGCGGCCGACCCCGAGCGTGGCGAAATCCGCCGGCGTCGCCGGCTCCTGCCACTCGCCCGAGGGAGACAGCACCGAGACCCGGCCCTGATCCGGCTTCAGAAAGCCCGAGAGCATGTTGAACACCGTCGTCTTGCCGGCCCCGTTCGGACCGATCACCCCGAGGATCTCGCCCTCTCGCAGGGTGAAGCCCACGTCGTTGGTCACGTGCAGGCCGCCGAAATGCTTCTGCAGCCCCTCGACCCGCATCACTTCGCGGCCCGCCTCGTGAGGCACCGCCGAGCGCGGCGCGGCGGCGACCGGTGCGGCCTGCTCGCCTTCGGCCTTCTCCGAGCCCGAGGTGAAGCGATGCACCACGCCCATGATGCCGTTGGGCAGGAACAGCACCACCAGCATCAGCACCACGCCATAGACAAAGCCGTGCAGGCCGATGGCCTCGGAGCCGAGCGCGCCGCGCGCGAACTCGGTGATCGGCACCAGAAGAACCGCGCCGAGGAGCGGCCCCCAGACGGTGCCAATGCCGCCGATCAGCGCGAACATGGCGATCTGGATCGAGAACTGCAGCGAGAACATCGATTCCGGCTCGATGAAGGTCAGGTACATGGCGTGGAACGTGCCCACCATCGCCGACAGCGCCGCCGAGATGCTCACCGCCATCAGCCGCACCTTGACGGTGCCGACGCCCGCCGCCTTGGCCGCGCTCTCGCGCTCGCGGGTGGCCACGAGGTAAAAGCCAAGCCGGTGGGAGCGGATCGCCCAGGCCACCGCGAGGCAGACCAGCAGCATGCCGAAGGCAATGAGCAGCGCCGGGAAGCGCTCGCGGAAAACCATCCACTCCCAGCCGATATTGAGCTGGATCATCAGCCCCGTGGCGCCGCCGGTGAGCTCCCGGAAATGCAGCGCGAGCACGCGGAACACCTCGAGGAACGCGATGGTGGCAAGCGCAAAGAACGGCCCGTGCAGTCGGAAACAGGGCCACGACACCACGATGGCCGCAACCACCGCGACAGCGGCGCCGGCGAACATGCCGAACCACGGCGAGATCCCGAGATTGACGAGGATCACCCCGGCATAGCCGCCGATGCCGTAAAAGATCGCGTGCCCGAGCGAGAGCTGCCCGGCATAGCCGCCGACGATGTTCCACGCGGTCGACAGCGCCGCGAAGATGCAGATGGTGATGAAGATGTGGTAGACGAACTGGTCGCCCACCGCGACGGGCACCGCGATCAGGCCGGCGAGCAGCACGGCCACCGCGATCAGGCCCAGTTTCTGGGCGGAGAGGCCTCCGCCGGAGGCTTGGGTCATGGAGGTCGTCTCGGTCATGGCGATACGTGGCTCAGGTTCAAGCGGGTCCCGAACAGGCCCGACGGTTTCAGGATGAGGATCAGCAGGAAGATGGTGAACACCACCGCCTCGCGCAGGTCGGAGCCGATGTAGAAGCCCGAGAGCGCGTCCACGAGGCCGATCACCAGCGCACCGAAAAAGGCGCCAGGGATCGAACCCAGCCCGCCCAGCACCACGCAGACAAAGGCGATCAGCACGAAGTATGTGCCGATGGTCGGCGAGGTCGGGTAGAGCGGCGCGATCAGCGACGAGCCGAGGCCGACGCAGGCGGCGCCCATGCCGAAGGTCAGGATGTAGATGAACTTGTCGTTGATCCCCATGAGACGGGCGGCAGCGCGGTTCTGCGCCGTGGCGCGGATGGCACGGCCGGTGCGGGTCTTCTTCATGAAGAGCTGTAGGCCGATCACCAGCAGGATCGCAGCACCGAACACCCAGAGCTGGCCAGTCAGGATACGGACCTCGCCCAGCATCACCTGAGAGCGCACGCCATGGGCCGGCGTGTTGGCGATGTCGGCTCCAAAGACCAGCAGCGCGAGGTTCATCAGCGCCGTCGACAGGCCCACCGTGGCAAAGATCTGCACGTGCTCGTCGCGCGCCGACATCAGCGGCTGGATCAGCAGGCGCTGGGTCAGCGCCCCGAGCACGAACAGCGCCGGCGCCACCGCCGCGGCGGTCAGGTAGGGATGCACGTTCATGCCCGTGCTCAGCAGGAAGGTCAGGTACATCCCGACCATGAGGAACTCGCCATGGGCGAAGTTGATCACCTTGACGATGCCGAAGATCAGGGTGAGCCCCACCGCCACGATGGCGAAGAGCCCGCCGAGCATCAGCCCGTTGGCGACAATCTGAAGAAAGGTGTCCATGTCTCGCGCGTCTCCGGAGGAAGGTCACGCCGGGCCGCAACGCGAAAAGCGCGCGGCCCGGCCCGGTGGCGTCAGTCGCCGATCTGGAACTCGGCCACAGCCGCGTCACGCGGATAGACGGTGACGAGCTTGCCGCCCTGCCACTGCATACCCATCATCATCGCGCGGTCGTTCTGATTGTGATCGCCGAAATGCACGCCGTAGCCTGCCGCGGTCTCGCCCGCCGGGATGTCGATGGCCTGCACCGCCGCGACGATCTGGTCAGGCTCAAAGCCCTCGCCCGCGCCTATGCCCTCGAGCACCGCCATGGCCCCCACGTAATTGTTCAGCGAATGCCCCGAGCGCGGATCCTCGCCATACTTGTTCTGGTAGGCGACAAGGAAATCCTCGAGCCCGGGCGTGAACTCGGTGTTCACCGCGTACTGGGTGAAGTCGACATCCAGCACCCCCTCCATCTTGTCGCCCACCGCCTCTGCGGTCGCGGTCAGCGAGTATCCGCCACCCCCGCCGATGATGGCGTCGGGCTCGAACCCGGCCTCGGCGGACTGGTTCAGGAACAGCACGGAGTCGTTCTGGTACGAGGTCTGCAGCACGATGTTCACGCCGCGATCCTTGAGGTCGAGCACCAGCGAGGACATGTCCACGGTCGAGCTCGGATAGCCCTGCACGGTGACGATGTTGAGCCCCTTCTCGGCGCCGTACTCTTCCTGGTGGCCCGCCACCGAGGTGCCATAGGCGCTGTCCTCATGGATCACCCCGATCACCAGATCCGTCGCCTCGACCCCAAGCCCGGGCGCGATCTCGTCAAGGATCACGTCGATGGTCATAATGCCCATGGTCTCGGCGGTCGGGTTGGTGCGGAAGAGGTATTGCAGATCACGGCCCGTGACCTCGTCGGCCACCGCGCCAAGCTCGAAATAAGGGATGCCCGAAAGCTCGGCCACCTGGCTCGCCGCGATCGAGCGCGACGACGAATAGGTGCCGAGGATCGCCTTCACACCCTCGCGGCTGATCAGGCGGCGGGCCTCGCCGATGGCCTGGTTGTTGTCGACCGCGTCGCCGCGCACCAGGTCGATCTGCTCGCCCTGGATGCCGCCGGCGGCGTTGATCTCCTCGACCGCAAGCTCGACGCCGCGGAAGCTCTCTTCGCCAAGCAGCGCGAGTCCGCCCGAGAACGGGAACAGCGCGCCGAACTTCACATCGGCCTGCGCCGCCCCGGCGACCAGTGCCGAAACCGCCGTGGCGGTGAGCAATGTCTTCAGTGTCATAAGTCTTCCTCCCTGATGTCGGGCCCTCCAGCCCGGTTCGGACGCTCAGTAGTCGAGCGCCTCCTTGCCTTGAAAAACGGTGATCGGCGGGTGCGCCTTCTCGTCGGTGACCACGTCGATCACCGTGACCTCCGCCTTGCCGAGCGCCTCCTCCAGCGCCGGCAGGAACTGATCGGGCGTTTCCACCCGCACGCCTTCGCAGCCCACGGCACGGGCGATCGCGGCGTGATCGACTGCGGTGAAATGCACCACGTCGGTGTAATCGCCGAAGAGGCTCAGCTCGGCGTGTTTCTGGTAACCGAGGATCTGGTTGTTGAGCACGATCACCACCACCGGCAGCTTCATCCGCCGCGCGGTCTCGAGCTCGCCCCAGACATGGCCGAAGCCGCCATCCCCGGTCAGGCACACCACCGGCGCCTCGGGCCGCGCCGCCTTGGCGCCAAGCGCGAAGGGCAGCCCCCAGCCAAGCCCCGCCAGACCGCGCGGGGTCAGGAAGCGCTGGCCGGCACGCCGGGCGGTGAGCCCGTTGGCGATCCAGATCGAGGAATAGCTCGCATCGGCCACGGTCACCGCGTCTTCGGGCAGCACCGTGTCGAGATCGCGCATCAGCCGCTCGGGCCGGATCGGCGCCGCGTCCCAGTCGATCAGGCCCTCGATCTCGCGCTCATGCGCTGCGCGGCCCTCCTCGATGCGGGTCTCGAGGCCCGGGCGGCGGGTGGAGATGGCCGAGAGGTCCTGCGCCTCGAGCGCCTCACAAAGCTGGGTCAGCACCAGCCGCGCGTCGCCCTTGAGTCGCAGCGCCTCGTAGTTGCGCCCGATCTCGCCGCCGTCGATGTCGATATGGATATAGCGCGCGCCCTGCGGATAGAGCGACCAGCTGTCGGTGCCGTTCTGGTTGGTACGGTTGCCGATCAGCAGCACCACGTCCGCCTCCGCCACCAGCTCGCGCTGATGCGCGGCGCGCGCGCCCGGCGCCATGAAGTAACCCACCACGCCAAGCGACAGCGGGTGCGTCTCGGCCACCGCGCCCTTGCCCATCACCGTGGTCGCCACCGGCAGACCAAGCTCCTGCAGGCGCCCCAGCGCCGCGACGGCCTGCGAGCCATGCACCCCGCCGCCGGCGATCACCACCGGGCGTTCCGCGCCGGCGAGCAGCTTTGCCGCCTCGCTCACGCGGGCCGGATCGGCCCCCACGCGGTCGAGCGGCCAGTGCCCCAGATCGGCCTGCCGGCGCGACGCGTCGGGCGCCAGCTCCGGGCGCTCGTCGAGCACGTCGAGCGGCACCAGCAGAACCGCCGGGCCCGGCCGCCCGGAGGCGGCAGCGGTGAAGGCCATGTCGATATAGTCGTCGA
>NZ_JBYNAH010000340.1:0-3399 GCF_059781815.1 Salipiger sp.
TCATGGTTCATCTCGCCGCGGTCGCGCGGGCGCGGGATGGTCACCGGGAACTCGGTGCCAAGCGTGCCGTCCGGGTTCAGCGCGATGATGCGGTCGGCCAGCATGATGGCCTCGTCGACATCGTTGGTGATCAGCACGCAGGTCTTCTTGTCCTGCTCCCAGATCTGCTCGATCTCGTCGGCGAGATTGGCGCGGGTCAGCGCGTCGAGCGCCGAGAGCGGCTCGTCGAGCAGCAGCACCTCGGGGCTCATGGCCAGCGCCCGGGCGACGTTGACGCGCTGGCGCATGCCGCCCGAGAGCTCCGCCGGGCGGCGGGTGGTGGCGTGGGAGAGGCCGACCATCTTGACGTATTTGGCGACGGTGGCTTCCTTCTCGGCCTTGGGCATCTTCGGAAAGACGCTGTCGAGCGCGAGCTGGACGTTGCCGTTCACCGTGAGCCACGGCATCAGCGAGTAGTTCTGGAAGATCACGCCGCGCTCGGGGCCGGGGCCCTGGATCTCGGCACCCTTGAAGGTGACACGGCCCTTGGAGGGCTTTTCCAGCCCGGCCATCAGGTTGATCAGCGTGGTCTTGCCGGTGCCCGAGAAGCCGAGAAGCACGAGGAACTCGCCCTCCCGGACTTCGAGGTCGATGCCCTTCAGCACGTCGGTCTTGTGGGTGCCTTCGCCGAAGCTCTTCGAGACGTTTTCGAACTTGAGAATGCTCATGAGTTTGTCTCCTGACGACGCCGGTTCAGCGGTTGTTCGAGAAGGTGAAGAGCGACTGCAGGGCGAACATCACGCGATCGAGCAGGAAGCCGATGATGCCGATGGTGAAGACCGCGACCATGATCTTGGCGAGCGACGAGGAGGAGCCGTTCTGGAACTCGTCCCAGACGAACTTGCCGAGGCCGGGGTTCTGGGCCAGCATCTCGGCGGCGATCAGCACCATCCAGCCAACGCCGAGCGACAGGCGCAGGCCGGTGAAGATCAGCGGCAGGGCCGAGGGCAGCACCAGCTTGGTGATCTTGGTCCAGGTGTTCATCTTGAGCACCTTGGAGACGTTGACCAGATCCTTGTCGATCGAGGCCACGCCAAGCGCGGTGTTGATCAGGGTCGGCCACAGCGAGCACAGCGTCACGGTGATCGCCGAGATCAGGAAGGACTTGGAGAACAGGCCATCATTGGTGGCCACGGCGGCGGAGATGATCATCGTCACGATCGGCAGCCAGGCCAGCGGCGAGACCGGCTTGAAGATCTGCACCAGCGGGTTGATGGCGGAGTTGGCGTAAGGCGAGAGGCCGGCGAGGATGCCCAGCGGGATCGCCACGCAGGAGCCGATCAGGAAGCCGAAGAACACCGTCTTGATCGAGGTCCAGATCTGCTCGTAGTAGCTCGGCGCGCCGGTATAGGCGACGTTCTTGACCTGATCGGCCTTGCCGGCGGCGATGAGCTTCTCGTTGCGCGCCGCGACCATGGTCTCGAACTTGGCCTTCTTGGCGGCCTTGGCCTGCGCGTCCTCGTGCAGGTTCACCGCCTCTTCCCAGACCTGCGCCGGGCCGGGGACCGCGCCGAGCGAGGTCTGCACCTTGGGCGCCAGCGTGCCCCAGAGCAGCAGGAAGCCGATGATGGCCAGAAGCGGCACGCCCAGCAGCAGCCAGATGTCCTTCATCTGGGCCTTGGGGTTGTCGCCGGCGGCGGCTTTCAGGATCGGGGTAATCCAGGCGAGGCCGAGGACGCGGAACCATGCGTCGGCCTTGTTGATGCGGGTGAACAGGCGCGCCCGGCGGGCCTCGCGCTCGGCTTCACGGGCGTATTCGGGATCGACGGTTGTCATCTGAGGAGTCCTCGGCGGTTGGATGGATCGGTCCGGTGAGCGGCGCTCGCGCCGGGGGCGCATCGCCCCACCCACCGTCCCGCAGTCTGTCTGGGGAGTCTGTCTCGGGAGGAGGGGGCGGAGGCATCCGGAAGATGCATCCGCCAGTCATTTACCGTGTCCTCAGGGTGCGCCCGGCGGGCGCAACCCCGAAGGGAAATCAGCCCTGGATCTCGTTTCCGACGACCTTCTGCTCACCTTTCAGGCCGATCGGCAGGCTCTCGAGGTAGGCGTTGGGGGTGCGGCCGTCATAGGGGATGCCGTCGATGATGTCGGCAGCCGGGGTCGCTTCCTTGTAGCCGTCGCTGTCCCAGGGGAAGTCGGCCTCGTTGGCGAGACCCTCGTCGACCAGCGCGCGGGCGGCCTCGAGGTAGATCTCCGGCTTGTAGACCGACTTGGCGACCTCGTCGTACCATTCGTCCGACTTGGCCTCGGCGATCTGGCCCCAGCGGCGCATCTGGGTCAGGTACCAGACTGCGTCGGAGTAGAACGGGTAGGTGGCGTTGTAGCGGAAGAACACGTTGAAGTCGGGAACCTCGCGCTTGTCGCCCTTCTCGTACTCGAAGGTGCCGGTCATCGAGTTGGCGATCACCTCGGCATCGGCGCCCACGTATTCGGGCTGCGACAGCATCTCCACCGCTTCCATGCGGTTGGCGTTGTCGTTCTCGTCGAGCCAGATGGCGGCGCGGATCAGCGCCTTGACCACGGCCTTGGTGGTGTTGGGGTTCTCTTCGGCGAACTCTGCGGTGATGCCGAAGACCTTCTCGGGGTTGTTCTTCCACAGCTCGTAATCGGTGATCACCGGAACGCCGATGCCCTTGAACACGGCGGCCTGGTTCCACGGCTCACCCACGCAGTAGCCGTAGATGGTGCCGGCCTCGAGGGTGGCGGGCATCTGCGGCGGCGGGGTGACCGAGAGCAGAACGTCGGCGCCGATCTGGCCGGTGACGTTCTCGGGCGAGTAGTAGCCCGGCTCGAGACCGCCGGCGGCGAGCCAGTAGCGCAGCTCGTAGTTGTGGGTGGAGACCGGGAACACCATGCCCATGTTGAAGGGCTTGCCCTCGGACTTGTACTTCTCGACCACCGGGGCCAGGGCCTCGGCCGAGATCGGGTGCTGCGGCAGGCCGTCGGCATTGGTCGGGATGTTGGGCTTCATCTCTTCCCAGACGGCGTTCGACACGGTGATGCCGTTGCCGTTCAGGTCCATCGAGAAGGGCGTGATGATGTGCGCCTCAGTGCCGTAGCCGATGGTGGCGGCGAGCGGCTGGCCGGCGAGCATGTGGGCGCCGTCGAGCTGGCCGCCGATCACGCCGTCGAGCAGAACCTTCCAGTTTGCCTGTGCCTCGAGGGTCACGAACAGGCCCTCGTCGAGGAAATAGCCCTGCTCATAGGCCACGGCCAGCGGCGCCATGTCGGTCAGCTTGATGAAGCCGAAGGTCAGTTCGTCCTTTTCCAGCTCCAGCATTTCTGCGGTGGCCGGCGCAACAAGGGCTGTCGTCGCAACAAGACTCAGAATGAGTTTTTTCATCTTTGTTCCTTTCGGTC